>JAEZMC010000013.1 GCA_023435805.1 Bacillota bacterium
CATATGAATACACACTGGATTCGATTTTACGTCCGTCAAGTGCTCCGAACATCATGATAAAGGAACGCATTCCGCATTCTCCGGCGCTCTCCAGGAAATCTTCGTCATATTGCAGCAGCGCTTCGGGATCAGGTGCGGAAAAAATCTTCAAAAGCCGCCTGTCAAACTCCGGCCCATTTTTATCAAACCCGTAGGGTCCGTCTTCCTTGAGTTTATGTGATAGATCTCCGCTGGCAATAAAAACGACGCTTTCGTCCGAATGAAGCTCAACCGCCCGGGAAATGCAGCTTCCAAACCTGTACAGGTCTTTGAACGGAAGGCCGGCGATAGAAATGTGCAGCAGCTTGAAATGCTCATATTTTTTTGCGATGAAGTACAGCGGAATCATGGCTCCATGATCCAGCTCGTCGGATATTTTATACTTGGAAACAAGCAATTCGTCAAGCCCGCCGCAGGGTATCCCTTCTGTGTTGGCAATGCGCATGATGCTGCCGGCCAGCTGCAGGTTGTTCTCGAACCCCAGCTTGACATCGGGCGCATTAAATCTTTTCAGGTCCCCGCTAAGGGTCTGTTTGATGTTGATGTGGATGAAATCCTGAAAGACAGGACCATGCGGAGTCGTGAGCACAATTGTCGAAGGCCCCAGCCGCTCAATCTCACCTGCCGCCTTTTCAAGTGCCGCCAGCGTCGCGCCAGCCTCCCTTTCGGAACCCTTGCCGATCTCCGGCACCATGATCGGCGGGTGCGGGAAAATAAACGCGCCTGTTATCAAGCCCATAGCCCTCAACCTTTCCGCGGCCCCCACTCCGCCTGTTATTTATTGAATATCAAGGAATAGCCCAAAAAGCCGAAGGATGTAATAAAAAATGCAAGCACTGTCAGCAGGGCCACCCATTTTACTATTTTTCTATCCATAGCACCTCACCTCATTTATATTTTAACATTTTGACCGATCATTTATAACCGGTTTCAGCATACAATTTTTCCATCTTCAAGCCATTCTATGACCTCTGATACCGCATGCCTGTCATGATGGGTACAGCATACGTCCGCAGCAGCCTTCACCTTGCCGTGGGCATTTTCCACCGCAATGCCTACATGAGCCTCTTCAATCAGCTCAACGTCGTTCAGGTTGTCCCCCATTGCAATAACGCAGGCGTCCGCAAGTCCCAGCATCCCGGTCAGCACCTTCAGGGCCTGGCCCTTTGAGGTGTTCGTATTCAGCAGCTCGAGAAAATACGGTTCTGAATATACCGTTCTGAAGGGTTCGTCAAAATCCTTCAGATATTCCTCCACCGGCTTAAGCTTCTCAGGGTCCCAGGCAAATATGATCTTCTGCCATGGCTGAGGTATATCCTCGATTTTCGTTATCACGGGCTGGATTTTCTCCCTGAGCATATGGGCTACGGTATACTCATTCTCGGTGACCATATAGGTCCTTCCGCCGTGGAAGAATTCGACACCGATGCCGGGGAAACGCTCCATGACCTTTTCAACAGGTCCGACAACTGCTGAAGACAGGTTGTCCTCCCAGAGCAGCCTGCCTGTTTTAAAATCATAAATTGCCGCCCCGTTGTAAACAATGGCCGGCACATTGATCGGAAGATCGGACAGGTAACGCATAACGGATTGCTCCATCCTTCCGGTTGCCACCGTAAAAAGACCTCCGCCCTCCACAAACCTTTTTAAAGCCGCCTTGTTCTCACTGCTCACCAGGCTGTTGCTGTTGAGCAAAGTACCATCCATGTCGCAAACCAATAGCCTGCCTTCAAAAGGAAGCCGCCTCACAGGTTACACACCCTTTCAAATATAAAAAGTAACGGGCTTCGGCATTTTCATACCAAAGCCCTGTTTATGATGGTGCGGACAACAGGACTTGAACCTGCACGGTCACCCACTGGAACCTAAATCCAGCGCGTCTGCCAATTCCGCCATGTCCGCATACCCGCAAAGTCAATTATAAAGCGGATTTCAGCGTTTGTCAAGTTGCTGGGCTTATACTTGCATAAATGTCCGGCCTCACCAAAATATTGGAATTTGTTTATAAGCTGGCATCTACAATTTTCCTTAAATATGAAACCCAGGCAGTGAGCGCTGAATAGTCAAATTGGCCAAGTGCTTTCATATAAATTTCCGCTCCGGCAGGATCGTTTATCTGCATATCTTTTATGCTTTTCTTAGGCCCCAGATACCTTTTGCCGCGCAAGTCGCAATAAATCTCAAGACTTTCCATGAGCAGCCAATGCCAGCGGTAAAATCCTTCTGCATCATTTCTTGACGCACGCAGCAGCATTTTTTCACACCATTCTACACTGGTACGATTCTCTGTTGCAGATTTAATAACAATGCTGTTGATATATTGATTAACGGATGCTTTTAATCTTGAGGCAGTTCCATCAGAATCAGAAATGATTATCCCATCATATATCTGTATATATTTTTCGTAATGAATGTCACCAGCAAAGGCTTCCCTGGGATAAACGAATACATCCAGTTCTATGCCGGCTACTACAGCATTATCATGTAATGCGTCGCCATCGTTTGTGATGACGATCGCATCAAAATCGCTATGGTCATTATTTGAGCCGTCAGCAAATGAGCCATATACAATAATTCCTAGCGGCTGGTATGTTTGATTTATATATTCGATAATTTTTTCCACGTTGGTATCCTTCTTTTTAAGTACTTTTTTATTTGTAATTATTTAGGCAAATTTAACTCTGTACTATCAGAATACAAGAATGATTTACGAAAAGCAATACCGTTTGGAGACACACGCTTTCAGACCTGTAAATTAAGGTTGCCGTATCCGCAGGCAATTGTTATATTTATATAATACATGGGCTGCGGGGAATAAATAGGCTTGGGAGTGATTAGAATGATTGTCATATATATACTGCTGTTGCTCTGCGCCGGACTGGCGGCGTACATGGCGCTGGAGGCCAGGTGGCTGAAGCTTGAAAGGCTTGATTTTTCAAGGGACGGAAATGGGCTTAAAATCATGCACCTAACGGATCTGCATGTTTATTTGACCAGGATATCTGCAGACAAAATTAAAAAAATCGTCAAGCTGGAAAAACCCGATGTCATACTGATTTCCGGGGACTACATCAATGAGCCGGTGCATGCCTCCCTATTCCTTGAATACCTTTACACCTTCTGCAAAGGGTACCGTACCATCCTCTGCCTCGGTAACCACGACTTGCGGGCATATGCCGGGAACATGCTCGGCCTTGACAATTTTATCCGTGAAATAGAAGCACTACAGGTGGAAGTGCTCAGAAACCAAACTGTCGTCATCGAGAAACAGGGTAAAAAGTATAACATCATTGGTATTGACGATCTGCGCGAGGGCAGACCGGACATCGTAAAGGCGCTGGCCGGCAGTATTCCCGGGGCACCGAGGATAGCGCTCACGCACAATCCGGACCTTGCACTCCATATACCGGGGAAAATCGTGGACTACATGTTCTGCGGCCATTTCCACGGCGGCCAGATCTGGATGCCCTTCAATCTGGAATTCTTCCTGCTGCGCAAGGATCAGCTGTGCAAAATGGGGCTGAAAAGAGGCTTAAAACGAATCAACGATATAAAGGTCTATATGAACAGGGGCACCGGCAATGTCGTCGTGCCGTTGCGGTTCCTCTCCCGTCCGGAAATACTGGTTTGCATCGTACCGTAAACAGAAGTGCTGCTACACGCAGGCGGACGTCTGATTACAGAAAAAAACCGCCTCACGGGCGGTTTTTTGACTATTGCGTTCACGTATTGCTATTTAAGTCTTTTTTCGAGCTTCTCCCTTTCTGCCTCATAGCCCGGCTTTCCGAGAAGCGCGAACATATTCTTCTTGTAGGCCTCCACACCCGGCTGGTCGAACGGGTTGACACCCATTAGATAACCGCTGATGCCGCAGGCTTTTTCGAAGAAGTAAACAATACTTCCAAACCAGTAGCTGTCCATTTTCGGAATGCTGATGACAAGGTTCGGGACGCCTCCGTCCGTATGAGCCAGGATTGTACCCTGCATCGCTTTCTTGTTGACCAGGTCGATGTCCTTTCCGGTCAGGAAGTTGAGTCCGTCGATGTTGTCCTTGTCTTCCAGGATGGTCATGTTCCTCCTCGGCGTTTCCACGTTCAATACGGTCTCAAATATATTGCGCAGTCCGTCCTGCACATACTGGCCCATGGAGTGCAGGTCCGTCGTAAAGTCCACGCCCGCCGGGAAAATACCTTTCTGGTCCTTTCCTTCACTTTCGCCGTAGAGCTGCTTCCACCACTCGGTGAAATAATGCAGCGAGGGTTCATAGTTTACCATGATTTCTGTGGTCTTGTTCTTTCTATAGAGCGCATTCCGCACCGCAGCATACTGGTAGCATTCATTGGACGCCACGTCGGGATTGGCGTAGAGCTCGGCCGCATCGGCCGCGCCGCTCATCATGGCATCGATATCGATTCCTGCAACTGCGATCGGCAAAAGTCCTACGGCAGTCAGAACCGAATATCTTCCCCCCACGTCGTCGGGAATAACAAAGCTTTCATATTTCTCTTCATCCGCCAGCTTTTTCAGTGCGCCTCTGGCCTTGTCCGTCGTGGCGTAAATCCTCCCTGCGGCTTCCTTCTTACCGTATTTTTTCTCCATGTATTCCCTGAAAACCCTGAAAGCCAGAGCCGGCTCCGTAGTGGTGCCCGATTTGGAGATGATGTTTACGGATATGTCCTTGTCCTTGAGCAATTCGAACAGCTCAACCAGGTAAGCGGAGCTGATGCTGTTGCCTGCAAAGTAAATCTCCGGCGTACCTCTTTCTTTCGCGGGCAGCATATTGTAAAACGAGTGGGAAAGCGCTTCGATAGCGGCCCTTGCACCCAAATAGGAACCGCCGATGCCGATTACAACCAGCGCATCCGAATCGGATTTAATTTTTTCTGCGGCTGCCTTTATTCTGGCAAATTCACTTCTGTCATAATTTTTCGGCAGATCAACCCATCCCGTATAGTCACTGCCCGCACCTGTTTTGTTGTGCAGCATGTCATGGGCCGACTTTATAAATTCCGAGAAATAGGATATCTCATTTTCCTTCACAAAGGATAATGCATTTGAATAATCAAAGCCAAGCTTTTGCATCTTTTCGTGCCTCCTGTATGATATGAGCCGGAATGGTCCAGACCTCGCTGCTGCAGGCAGCTTTGGCCTTTCCTCCTCAAGAACCCGGCGATACAAAAATTATATCAAATTGTTAAAATTTAAGCAATAATTGACTCTTGTCCATTCAATTTTGACAAATGTATTAATTTACAGAGTATTATTCCGAAAAGCGCTCAAAATATGAATGTATATTGCCGATTCAAACGTCGTCCGCGCTGTAACCATGCAAGCGGTAGACATCATGAAAAACGGCGCAGAATCGGTCTAAAAAATACAAAAAGAAGGTGATAACAGGATGTCAAGACAGAAAGATCCCCTGGTTCCGGATAAAAGAGAGGCACTGAACAGATTCAAGATGGAATGCGCAAGGGAAATAGGACACGAGCAATTCACCAAGGAAAACAACGACCATTACAAGGGAGACGTATCCGCCGCGCAGAATGGCCACGAAGGCGGCCCGATAGGCGGTCAGATGGTGAAAAGAATGATAGAATCAGCCGAGAAGCAGTTGAAGTAATTCCTTATGTATCCGCACCCGCGTGTACAATCCAGCTGCGCAGTACGGCATGATAAAAAAACGATGACCGGTAAGGTGCCTGTCATCGTTTTTTATTTCATATCATTTCAGCTGATCCGGCTGACGGGTTGTCATTCCCGTAACTGCGCACCCAGCTTTTCAGACAGCGCCCCGACGATTTTTTTCATCGCGCCTCCGACTTCTTCATCGGTCAGCGTCCTGTCCGCAGCCCTGAAGATGACGGAGTAGGCAACACTCTTCATGCCCTCCGGCACCTGTTTTCCCTTGTATACGTCGAACAGCCTGATTTCTTCGAGTATGCTGCCCGCTTTTGCACTGATAAGCTGCTCGATCTGCCTGACCGGCACGCCGTCCTCCACCAGCATCGCTATATCACGGGTAACCGCCGGAAACTTCGGCAGCGGTTTGTACTCAGGCTTGATGGAAGCTCCGGCTACCAACGGTTCGATATCGATCATACCGATATAGTTTCTCTGGGCCGCTTTGTATTTTTGTGCTACATCAGGATGTATTTCACCCAGGATGCCGCAATCCTTTCCATTGACAAACAGCTTTGCCGTCCTTCCGGGGTGGAAGGAGGGATGGTCCTTCACAGGCTCGTAGCCGTAATTTTTAATACCCAGCACAGCCATCAGTTCATCCAGAACGCCTGTCAAGTCATAGAAATCCACATTTCCGTACATTCCCAACGTCAGCACCGGCTTTTCCTCGGGAAGCTCCGTTAACGGAAGGCTTTTGGGGATATACACATATGAGACCTCAAACAGCCTGGCTTCCTCCACCCGTCTGCTGTGGTTGGTGGCAAGTACCTCCAGCATTTCGGGCAGCGTTGTCGTTCTCATGATGCTGAAGTCTTCACCCAGCGGATTTGAAATGACCACGGCCTTCCGCAGGTCGCTGTCCTCCGGCAGGTTGATGCTGTCGAACACCTTCGGACTCGTAAACGAATAGGTATACGTCTCCGACAGACCGCAGGAAAGCATGGTCTGGCGTATCATATCCTCAATCCGCTGCCTCCAGGTCTTTCTGCCTACCGTAGCTGCCTTGCCCTCCAGCAGTGTCGCCGTGATGTTGTTATATCCATAAAATCTTGCCGCTTCCTCAGCCAGATCCGCTTCACATTCCAGGTCCGGCCTGAACGTCGGCGCTACGGCTGTGCCTGCTGCTTCATCCACTTCTATTTCCAGCTTTTCGAATATCTCCTTCATCCTTTCAGCGCTGATGTCCGTACCCAGAAGCGCATTAATACGTTTGGGGCTGAAAGGTATGGTCCTCTTCTCTGCTTTCACCGGATAACAATCAATGACACCCTTGCAAACGGTTCCAACGCCAAGCTGCTCGATCAGCTGAGCGGCCCTGTTGACGGCTGTCAGTGCATTCTCCGGATCCAGGCCTTTTTCGAAGCGTCCGGAAGCTTCCGTTCTCATACCCAGCTTCTTAGCCGTCATCCTGACTGATATTCCGTTGAAGGTAGCCGATTCAAGCAAAATCGTTCTGGTATCCGGAGTGATTTCGCTGTTTGCGCCGCCCATGACACCTGCGACCGCTACCGCGCGTTCTTCATCGGCAATGACCAGCATGGACGGCTCAAGCTCCCTGTCTTGCCCGTCCAGTGTCTGCAATTTTTCGCCTTCAGCGGCTTTTCTGACAATAATGCTGTGACCCTTCAGATTTTCCAGGTCAAAAGCGTGCATCGGCTGGCCCAGCTCCAGCATGACATAATTGGTAATGTCCACAATATTGTTGACGGGCCTTACCCCGGCAGCTTTTAAGCGCTCCTTCATCCAAACGGGCGACGGTCCGATACGCACATCCGTTACAATCCTGGCTGCATAGCGTGAACACAGGTCAGGCGCCTGAATCTCTACGGAGGCCATATCCTTTGCCGGGCTTCCCGTTTCCTTTACCGATATCTCCGGTACTTTGAAGTCTGTGCCGAAGGTAGCCGCCGATTCTCTGGCAAGGCCGATAATACTGAAGCAGTCGGGGCGGTTGGAGGTAATTTCGAAATCGATGATCGTCTCATTCAGGCCCAGCACGTCGCGGATGTCCGTACCCGGGGCCGGGCTGCCTTCCAGTATGAATATACCGTCTTCCGCTGCATTGGGGTATTCTTCCTTTGTGACGCCCAGCTCGGAAATGGAGCACATCATGCCGCAGGATTCAACACCCCGCAGCCTGCCGCGTTTAATCCTTTTCCCTCCTGGCAGGCTGGAACCGTCCAACGCTACCGGTATCAGGTCGTCTACCTTGATATTCATTGCACCTGTAACAATCTGCACGTTTTCACCGCCGATATCTACCAGCGCTACCTGGAGGCGGTCCGCGTCGGGGTGCTTCTGCAATGTGACAATCCTTCCGACCACCACTCTGTCTATTTCCTCGCCCAGGGTTTCAATCCCCTCCACCTTGGAGCCCGACATTGTAAGCGCGTCCGCATATTCCTTCGGACTGGCGTGTATATCTGTAAAATCCTTCAACCATTTTAACGGCAGTTTCATTTTATATCTATCTCCCTTCATCAAAGCTGATTCCGTGTCCCTGAAGCATTTCGCATCCCTATTCCCTGTTAAAACTGCTTCAGGAAGCGAACGTCGTTTTCATATAAAAGCCTGAGATCGTCAATATTGAACCTTCCCATGGTGGTGCGCTCGGCGCCGAGTCCAAAGGCAAAGCCGCTGTATACGGTCGAGTCGATTCCGCAAATCTCCAGCACCTTCGGGTGAACCATGCCTGCGCCCAATATCTCAATCCAGCCTTCATTCTTACATATCCGGCAGCCTTTGCCGCCGCACGACCAGCAGGTGACATCCACTTCCGCACTGGGCTCCGTGAATGGGAAATGATGAGGCCGCAGCCTGATTTTCGTGTTTTCGCCGAACAGGCTTCGGGCGAATAACTGAAGCGTTCCAACCAGATCGCCCATTGTCACGCCCCTGTCCACCACCAGTCCCTCAACCTGATGGAAGATCGGCGAATGTGTCGCGTCCACCGCATCGGAACGGTATACTCTGCCAGGGCAGATGATCTTGATGGGAGGCTTCCTGTTTTCCATTACCCGGATCTGCACCGGCGAGGTCTGTGTTCTCAGCAGTATCCTGTCGTTAATGTAGAAGGTATCCTGGGTGTCTCTCGCAGGATGACCCGCCGGTATATTCAGCGCCTCAAAGTTGTAATAGTCCAGCTCCACTTCAGGACCTTCCGCGATTTCGTAGCCCATGGAGGTAAACACGTCTTTTATTTCATCCAGCACAATGCTCAGCGGATGCTTCCTTCCGATCATCCGGCGCTTGCCCGGTATGGTTACGTCGATGGCCTCCTTCACCAGCTTTTGTTCCTGTTCCCTCTTCTGCAGGTTTTGCAAAGCCTCCTCCAGCTTTCCTTCAACGAAGCTCCTGACCTCATTGGCCAGCTGTCCGATCACAGGCCTTTCCTCCGGCGACAGTGAACCCATCCCGCGTAAAACCGCCGTCAATTCACCCTTTTTGCCAAGAAATAGCAGACGAAGGTTTTCCAGATCGGCTGCTGATTTTACGTCAGCCAGCTTTTTCTCCGCCTCCAGTTTAATATTGTTCAACTGGTCTTTCATTGTACCGTCCTCCCTTATTATCGTTTTAAACACCCAGCATGTCGGGTATCAGGCCATTCCGGACTTCAACCGGTCTGACCTGCAAATAGCCAAAAAATAAAAGCCCCGTCCCATGTCAGGGACGAAGGCTTGTTCTCCGCGTTACCACCCAGATTCCCGCCGCGATCAGGCGGGCTCTCATATGCAACTTCCATCCCGCCCGTCAAGCCGGGCAGACCTGGTTCATCGCACCCTGTACGTTAACGGCCAGGTGCCGGCATCTCCTACTTCAGCGCCGCACATCTGCTGAAATTCTTCAATCGGCATGCGTACGGCCACTTCCTTCAGGATGCAGCTCCGGAGGGAACTTCGCCGGTACGTTCACTGGAGATGCTTTCAGCCGCAGGCAGCTCCTCTCTGTAAAGCCCTTCCCGGTTACTTTCCTCTTTCATTGCTTTTCATAGTTGTTTTTGTTTCAAAATATTATACCATGTTTACGGCATGTTATACAATACTGATGTGAAATCTTTTTCCCATTGCGGTCCAAGGATTACATGCTTTTTTGCATTTATGAGCCGTTAATGATATGCAGGATTTGCTTCTGCACCTCCTCAACCTTGTCCAGCTCAAAATCGCAGCCGTCAATAAATTCTCCTGCCGCCTTCATGAAATCAAGCATATTACAATTACCGCACCTTTCACCAATTCCGCCGGCAGTGCAGTCAATCAATTCCGCACCGGCTTTGGCGGCTGCAATAGAATTGGCCACCGCCATTCCAAAATCATTGTGTGCATGCATTTCCAATTGAAGCTCGTATTTAGCATTGATTGCACAAATATCCTCATATGCTTTACTTCTGCTCAAAATCCCGACAGTGTCTGCATACCTTACCACCCGGACCCCCTCTGACACGGCACAGTCAATCAGTCTGAACAGGAAATCGCGTTCAGCCCTTGAAGCATCCTCAAGACCGATTGCCGCAGGGAAACCTTTTTCATTGCACAATTCAATACATCTTCTAAGGTGATCCACCACCCATTCCCTTGTATTGTTAAGTTTACGTGCAATCTGAATGTCAGAGGAGGGTACGGAGAGTTGAATCAAGTCTACGCCGCATTCCATGGACATTTCAATATCCCGGACATTCAATCTGTTCCATGAGGATATCTTGCTTTTCAGCCCAAGTGCAGCAATTTTCTCAACACTTTTCTTTTCTTCACCGCCCATTGCGGGTATTCCCGCTTCTATGCGGCAAATACCGATCTGATCCAGCAGCCTGGCTATATGAATTTTCTGATTTAATTTCAACGCTTTTCCGGCCATTTGTTCACCGTCTCTAAGCGTTGTGTCCACTATCCGTACTGGCATATACCTCACCCCAAATCAAAGATTAATGCAGGCAGCTGCGGGTATAGGCATCCATAATTTCTTCGTTGTCCAAACTTCTGTTCATCTGTACGCTCAACTCCTTCACTTCCTGGAGAAGCTGGGTCATATCAGCCCTTTCAGCCTCCATTCCAAGCTCTGCAAGCTTTTTTGCAATAGACAGCCTTCCCGAATGCTTTCCTATGACCAGCTTCCTTTTCTGGCCCACTATTGCCGGATCATATGGTTCATAGGTATTGGGGTCCTTGTCAATCCCATCGGCATGGATGCCGGATTCATACATGAATATATGCTTTCCGATTACCGGTGTATTGTCGGGTATTTTTACATGGACATGCCTTGCAAAGAGCTCCCTCAAATCGGGAAGCATTTGAAGATTGGATTTCCTGGCATCTCCGTACAGCACTTTCAATGCGGTAAGCAGAATTTCTGTAGAAGCATATTTTCTTTTTTGCCCATAGCCTGTAAAAGTAGCCGTAACATACTCCATGCCGTTCAAAGCCGCCTCAAGTAGAATCGCATTGCCCATGGACAGGGTTTGCTCCGGACAGATATCAATTTTTTTCTCCAGAATGCCTTTCAAACGCTTCACGACACTCACCCATTCCGTTGTGTCAAGTCTTCCGAGCCCTGTAAGTCTTATACCGCTTATCAGCTGTATGCCCGGAAATGTACTCAGCATTTCCAGCCCGTATAAATCCTCGATACTGCTGGCGGTAATGTCAAGTTCAGCATGCAGGCTATGCTCACGAATACATTCAACCACTTCATCCATCAATAAAAGCTGCGGCTTCAGGACGCAGCTCCTGTTTCTCAGCCTTTTGCAGATATGCAAATCTTCAAGGCTTTCAACCTCCAATAGGAAATCCAGGCCTTGGGGCAATTTCCCCAATTTGCTTATCAGCCGGGTATCTGCTTCGATTATGTCAACACCGGCATTCTTGAGCATCCAACAGAAATCCAGGATATCAAGCCTGCTCATTTTATCGGCCGCGGACAATAGCTCCGGCAATGTCCTGTCAATAATAACAACCCTTTGACCATTCACCTTTGACATACTAAGCTTCCTCCTATTCCTGCATTTTCACTTTCACCGCAACCAGCGCTATGAAGGAAACTGCAACCAGTATCATGGACATCCCCGCCGCCTGGCTCAAGTCGGTTTGCATGAGGGTATATATCTCAAGAGGCATCGTTCGTGTCACGCCTTCCAGATTGCCCGCAAACATCATCGTCGCCCCAAACTCACCCATTGATCTGCTCCATGCAAGAATGAGCCCTGCAAATACCGGCTTGGAAAGCAAGGGGATGATGACTCTGAAAAATGTCTCCACCCTGCCGGCGCCCATCACATAGGATACCTCGTAAATTTCAGGCTCTACACTGCGTATACCTGTTCCGAGCACTTGGATATAAAAACCGGAGGAAACAAAAAATTGTGCCAGAATTACAGCAACAGGTGTAAAAACCACCCCCATGTCAAGCCTTTCCAGATGTATTCCGACCGGACCGCTCCTGCCAAAGGTCAGCAGAAGGGCGATACCTGCAACGGCCGGCGGCAGTACCACAGGTATTTCCGACAGGATGCCGAGTATCCTCGAAAACAGATTGGGTTTCTGCCTGTAAATAAAAAAGGCAGCGGGTGTACCCAGAAGAAAGGTCAGTATCAAAGCGGTGCCGGTTGTGTAAAGGCTCACCCGGATGGCAGAGACCGCACCCTGACTTTTCAGGATGGACAATATTTCATGCATACCCGAATAGACGGCAATGGACAAAATGGGTACAACGATCATGAGGATATAAAACGTACACAGCGTCGCCGGGACAATGGTTTTTGTATATTTTGACAAGTCTTGCATGCTTGCAGTTCTGCTATTTTTCATTCTCCACCCCGGTTAAAAAACCGCATTCTTCAAAAATGTCCTTTGCAGGCTCGGAAAAAAGATAGCTGTAAAATTCAACGGCGCTCTTCTTCTTTTCCGAAGCCTTCAGCATTGCAGCCGGATAGCTTGCGGTGAACCTGGAAATGGCGGGAATATTTACTTCTCTGACCTTATCCTTGTCAGCACCCGCCAGATCCGTACCGTATACAACGCCGGCGTCCGCTTCGCCGAGCAGCACCTTGCTCAGTACATCCTTCACATTGAGCTCCTTTGTGGATATATTGGCGTTTATGGCATCCTGCCCGGCACCGGTTATGACATTAACCGTCAAAGCATCCTTCAGAGCTTCCGCCCAATATGCTCCGACCGGTACACTGCTGTCCGCCACGGCAAGCTTCATCCCCGGTGTGCCAAGGTCCGCCATTTTTTCAACTTTATATTTGCTGCCGGTATATACTGCCAAGGCAAGCCTGTTTTTGGCAAATATTTTATGTTTGGTGACAAAATCTGCTTTCTCAAGCTTCTCCATGTTTTTCATGTCGGCGCTTGCAAAAATGTCCGCTTTTGCTCCGGCTTCAATCGTTGCCCTGAGAGCCTGGCTTCCTGCAAAGTTGAATACAATGTCTATATTTCCGTCCTGCTGCTTTTCAAATTCCTGAGCAAGGAGGGTAAAGCTCTCCGTGAGACTTGAAGCGGCAAATACATACAGCTTTTCAGGTTTGCCGGCGGAAGCCGCCACTGCGGTAGTTTTCACTGCAGAGCATCCGGTCGGAATGCTCACTGTGAAAACACACATTACCAGGATAAAGATCTTCACATTAGCATTCAGTCCTTTCATATCACCCAGCCCCTTTCAGACATGCGTTGCCTTCCGAAAAGCACCGGCATCCACCGTCCTTTTTGCAGCTTTCCCGGCTGCCATGTTCGTTTTGTTTTTCGCAGCCCCTTCCTGTCCCATCACGCTTGCCCGTGGCACAGCCCTTCCCGGAACTACAGGCAGCAAGCGGCATGCCGGCGCTTTTCGGTCCATGGCCTGCAGGCAGCTCCCGCTGCTTTTCAAACAGCTCCAACGACCGGTCGTTTTCCAGTGTACCTGCCGCATCCGCCCGGCACTGTCTGCAATGATACATTTGTTTCATCAGGTCTTCGCAATGTTTTCTCATTCTGTTCAGTTCACCCTTA
The DNA here is from genome assembly GCA_023435805.1 of Bacillota bacterium. Lineage (GTDB taxonomy): Bacteria > Bacillota > Clostridia > Acetivibrionales > DTU013 > JAEZMC01. The sequence goes on from JAEZMC010000013.1 coordinate 13,701, forward strand.
CTGGTAGCCGGCATGTTTTCAAAAACACTTCCGGGTGCAGGTATGAGAGGCATGATATTGGACAGCTGCGCACCATACACACCAACCTTCTCGACTACCTTTCTGATATGTCCGTCATTCACACCCATGATCATCACCGTGTTCACTTTGCAGACAATGCCTCTGGAGGACAGATAAGACAAACCTGACAACTGGTTCTCCAAAAGAATTCCCGCCGCTTCCGCTCCGGCCTTTTTGCTGCCCCTGTAGCTGATTTCACCGTATATCGCCGCTCCGACTGCCGGTTCCACTGCATTGACAGTTACCGTGATATGGGTAACCCCCAGGTCTATGAGCTGCGATGCATATTCGGGAAGCATCAGACCGTTTGTGGACAGGCAGAAGGTTATATCGGGGTCGATATGCCTGATCAGCTCAATCGCTTGGCTGGTGCTTTCAAAATTGGCAAGTGCATCACCCGGACCCGCTATTCCTACAACCTTAAGGTTCTTTAGCCTTGCTCCCGCTTCATAAAATCTTTCGGCAGCTTCGACGGGACTGAGTATTTTACTTGTTACACCCGGCCGGCTCTCATTTACGCAATCAAATTTTCTATTGCAGTAATTGCAGGAGATATTGCAGGCCGGAGCGACAGGAATGTGCAAACGGGCATTTGTACAAGCGCCTGCCGTAAAGCACGGATGCTCCGAGGTTTTCTTTTTAATGACTGCCGCAGGCAATCTCGTGTCGGATTTGCCAAATGTCGTTCCCGCCGGTGTCTTGATTTCGTACGCTTCTGCTTTATTAGGCCCGGCACCGGCCAGGCTTGCCTCAGCCTTGTCAAAGTATTTCTTGTAGGAATCCTGTCTGTAATGCCTGTGTTTCTCCTCCAGAAGCGTATTGGAAATATCGTCCAGAAGCTTCAACGATCCGTTGTAGCCGCTGTATACAAGTCTTTGCCCTCCAACCCTGTCATGTATCGGGTAGCCCGCTCTGACCAAGGGTATCCCCAGCTTTTCAGTTAACACCTTCCCATCCGAGCTTCCTATCAGGATATTGGGCTTGAGTACGGTGGCCCTGTCCAGAATAGTCTCGAAATCCGTATCCTCAAGAATCAACGGCATTTCCGGAAGATCAAGCCTGCTGACAAGCGTACTGAATTTCTTGTTCCTCGAGCCTGAGCAGGCCAGCAGGGGCTTGATTCCGTTTTCTGCACATAGCCCGGTGATTGCATGAACCATATCCGGGTCGCCAAACACGATGGCTTTCCCTTCACCATTGTATTTATGGGAATCAATCATTCCGTCAATGAGCCTCCCCCTGTCTTTTTGAAGGTTTATCGGCACTTTGCGGCCGGATATTTCAGAAACAAGCCCCAAAAAGGCATCGGTATTCTGAAGGCCTACCGGCAGGCTACATCTGGCCAGCGGAACGCCATACAGCTGCTCCAGAAATTTGCCTGGAGACACCGCATCGGATACGGTCATGCCCAACTCGATCGTAGCCACGGCTCCCGCCATACGCGATATATCCCGCAGAGTCGTCCCACCCTCCGGAATCCTGCTGTATGCCTTTGAGCAGGGCGCATCCAGTGTCTCGGAGATGTCCGGGTAAACAATATACTCTATTTCAAAGCTATCCAGCATCGATTTGATATTCCTGATATCTCCCGGGCTCATAAAGCCTGGAATAATGTTAATGATTCCATTTTTTCTCCTGTCAGCCTGTGCAGACTCCAGTATGGCCCGCAAAGCTGCATAATAGCCCTCTGGCTGGCTTCCCGCATAGCCTGCCGTATGGACAGGAACGATCAGCGTATTCAATCCGTTGTTCTCCATCATGAACTCTTCAACGATTCTTTCAATATCCTCTCCTATCGTCTCAGCCAGGCATGTAGTACAGACGCCTATGATCGACGGCTTATAAAGTGCAATAATGTTTTCAAGCCCGGTTTTCAGGTTTTTCTCCCCGCCGTAGACTGTACCCTCCTCATTCAGAGAAGAGGAGGCTATATCGACAGGCTCATTATAATGCTCTGCCATATGCCGTCTGATATAGGTACTGCAACCCTGTGAGCCATGCAATATGACCATGCTGCTTTCAATACCTTTGAATGCCGTGACAGCTCCCATGGGCATACATACCTTGCAGGGGTTTATATTCAGATTGGTGAAATTCCTGTTTTTCATTGTTCCGCCTCCTCACTCCCGGTTGGACAGGCATTTACTAAATCCACTTCCACACTGGGCTGTTGATGGTCATGTCTATTTCCGCCGCAAAGTTGACGGCACCTTCAAATCCGCACAACGGATGCTTCCGTTCGTGATTGTGATCACAAAAGGCAACCCCCAGCTTGTATGCAAGCGGTCTCTCCTTGACCCCTCCCACCAGTATGTCCGCGCC
>JAEZMC010000018.1 GCA_023435805.1 Bacillota bacterium
CAGAGTATTACACAGGTCATCACATCCGTCATCCAGATTGTCGGCTATATTATTATGATGCTGGTAACGAGTCCGATGCTGACCTTGATTGTACTGGCGACAATGCCGCTGTACGTGATAACCACTGCAATGATTGCAAAAAGGTCCCAGAAATATTTTGCGGCGCAGCAGAAGGAACTGGGAGAACTCAGCGGACATGTGGAAGAGATGTACACAGGTCATAAGATCGTAAAAGCCTTCGGATATGAAGAAAAGTCTGTCGAGAAGTTCGAAAGCGTCAATGACAAGCTGTATGAAGCGGGCTGGAAAGCACAGTTCGTGTCGGGCATCATGTTCCCGCTGATGAATTTTGTCAGCAATCTGGGCTATGTCCTGATATGTGTTATGGGAGGTATCTGGATGACACAGAACGTGCTCAAATTGGGCGACATCATTGCCTTCATACAGTATTCAAGATCCTTTACCATGCCTATCGTACAGACAGCGAACATCGCAAATGTCATACAGTCAACGATCGCATGTGCGGAGCGCGTGTTTGAAGTGCTGGATGAGCAGGAGGAAATCGCCGACAGCGAGACTGCGATTGAGCTGACGGAGCCCAAGGGTGAGGTTGTCTTTGAACATGTTGATTTCAGCTACAATGAGGATGAGCCGTTGATTCAGAAAATGAACCTGGCATTAAAGCAGGGCGACACCATAGCCATCGTCGGTCCGACCGGCGCAGGAAAAACGACGCTTGTTAACCTGCTGATGCGTTTCTACGAGCTGAACGGAGGCAGTATAAAGATCGACGGTGTGGATATCCGGAATATCCGGCGCGGCGCACTCAGAAGCATGTTCGGTATGGTGCTGCAGGACACATGGCTGTTCAACGGAACCATAAAGGATAATATTGCATACGGGCGTGAGGGCGCATCCATGAATGAAATTGTCCGGGCTGCAAAGGCTGCACATGCGGACCACTTTATCAGAACGCTGCCTGAGGGATATAATACGGTGTTGAACGAAGAGGCGACCAACATATCACAGGGGCAGAAGCAGCTGCTGACCATTGCCCGCGCCATACTGGCCGATCCTGCAATTCTGATACTGGATGAAGCGACCAGCAGTGTAGATACGAGAACCGAGGTGCTTATCCAAAAGGCCATGGCAAATCTGATGAAGGGCAGGACCAGCTTTGTCATAGCGCACAGGCTGTCTACCATCAGAGATGCGGAGCTGATTCTGGTTATGAACCGTGGCAGCATCATTGAACAGGGTAATCACAAGGAATTGCTCGCAAAGGGCGGATTCTACGCAGAACTCTACAATAGCCAGTTTTCGGGTTCAGATATGGAAGAGGCGGTATAAAACGGGAGTTTTGAAGCGGCTTTTTGCATAAAATCAAAATATAAACAGCAAATATGGACAACATATAAAATACTTTGATTTATGATTCAATGAGAGGTGTTTATATGAGAGCAGGATGGTTCATATTTGCTGTTTTTTTTATGCTGGCCGGAGCGGGCTGTTCCTCGACAGCCGATCGGACAAGAACCGGAGACATGGGTAATGGAAGACTGGCTGCAGAGGTTACCGGCGCGGAGAATTTTCCCTGACAAAATGCCCAAAGAGTAAAACCCGAGACAACCGATAGCACCGGTAGAGCGGCAATAACTGCAAAGAGCGCCGGGATGTCCGGAAATACCGGATATACTGCCGGTACGGGAAACAATGACGGACTTGTGCTGCTGGAGATTAAAACGCCTGTAGTGCTGGGCGGGCAGGGGAGCCTTACCATTCAGGGACAGCCAAGAATCAGGTATACGGCTTCGGCGGAATATACCAAATCCGGAAAATCAGTCACCGCCACCGCTGTAAAAACCTCAGGCGCAGACGGCACCGCGAACTGGACCTGGAATATCAGTAAAGACACGCTTCCCGGCACATACGCAGTGACGGTTACAGGCGGCGGGAAACAGCTTTTAACAACGTATACCGTCACGCGTTGAGTTTTATTATATTAAAAAAATTATATTGACTCCGGATGACAGTTAATGGATAATGTAAGCATATTTTGAATTGAAGGAAAACCATATGAATGAATTTCAAAAACCATATGAGTACTTTGAAGAAAAAGGAGTCGGCGGAATCATGCTGGTTCTCTTTTTCATGCTTATTGCGATAGAACCGTTTCTGGGAATCCTGACGACTTTTGAAGGTATAAAGGTGCGGAGAGGAGGCTCGGGAGCCCTTGGGACGGTCATACTGTCCGGAGCGGTGGTATACATGCTTTACTCAATACTATCTGGAATCATGTTGAAAAAGGTTGCGAAACACGCGATTCGTGTTACAATCGGCTTTCTGATTTACAGATTTATATTCCTGGTGCCTTTCAGCATTATTAACATGCAGCTTCAAATCCGTGAAATACCGTATGCCGTCACTGATGCCATGTATCAGGAGACATACGGCAATATTATCATTTCGTTTGCGATCAGCCTGTCGTACATCCTTGTCTTCAGTGCCGCCTGGTATGTGTATTTAAAAAAATCCAAACGCGTACTGGAAGTGTACAGGCATAAGGGCAGTGAAACGAAAGCCGGTGCCTGAACCGTTTCCAGGCTTAATCCGGTGCGTCTGACTTTTCCGTGGCGTCCGGATATCTCATCCTACGAATACTTCCTGAATAATATGGAATAATGTAGGTAGATTACATTATTCCGGGATTTTATCATAATAATCCGATCAGGAGGTATCCATGACTGGTATCCGTTTTAGAAATATGAAAGTCGAAATCATAGCTGCAGGAGCAGCTTTTTTCATTTTGTGCTGTATATTGCTCCCAAGGCCGATTACAGGGGTTGCTGACAATGGCGACTTTGCCAGGATTATGAATTCAACGGGCCTGCGGTATTTGTCGGAGAACTCGGACGACCGTTATTTCGGGTACGTTAACAGGCTGTATGAAACAGGCCTCGGCATTCCATTCGGCGGCGGCTACCTTTCCACAGAGCTTCCGCTTGTACTGCTGGCAGTCCGGATGAGCAAAGCGGTTACCGGGACGACATTCTTTGATATAAGATTTCTCGCGGCAATATACATACTGATACTCACATCAGCAGTCTATCTGCTGGTAAAATACCGCCGCAGGGCTTCCTTCACAGCCGCTCTGTCTTCAGGCGTCCTCGCTGTTCTCATATTTTGCGATACCGGTTATACAGCCTATTTCAATTCATTGTACGGTGAGCCGGTGACATTTGTATTTCTGCTGCTGATGACGGCGGCGGCATTTGCTCTGTCTGCCGCGGAAAAACAAGCTCTGTGGCTTCCGGTATTGTTCTGTGCGGGATTGTTGTTCTTTGCCGGAGCAAAAGTGCAGAATGCGCCGGCCGGGCTGCTGACAGCACTGTTCTGTCTCAGGCTGGCAAAGCTGGATAAAAGAACTGCATGGCGGAGGATTTCACTGATTTCAGCAGTGTCGGTTGCAGTGGTATCACTTTTATGTTTTTATAGTATTTCAAAAGAAATAAAGGTCTGCAACAAATATCAAACTGTCTTTTATGGGATTCTGAAAGGCTCGTCCGACCCGGCCGGAGACCTTGCCGAGCTTGGGATGGACCCGTCGCTTGCCGTACTTGCCGGAACCCATTATTTTATGGATAGCTACCCAGTCAATATCAGAACGGATGCGTTTAAGGCAATGTTAATGGAAAAGGTGGGCTATGGGAATGTGGCGGGCTTTTACCTGAGACATCCGGGAAGGTTGCTTCAGAAGCTGGAGTATGCGGCGGAAAACGGGTTCAAATTGAAACAGGGCTTCGGAAATTATGAAAAATATCCCGGAATCCGATATAAACAGACGTCGAACGTTTTCAGCTTCTGGAGCAATTTCAAGCAGAACGCACTGCCCCATACGCTGTGGTTTGTTTGTTCCTTCTATTTGCTGGCTGTCACGGTGCTGGCATATGAATACAGGAGGACGGTCCATGCCGGAACCCGC
>JAEZMC010000049.1 GCA_023435805.1 Bacillota bacterium
GCGGACGAAGAAAAAATCAACCGATTGAAGAAAGGGATCCTGCCTATTTTCGAGCCTCTCCTTTCAGACCTTGTCAGCAACTGCACAAAGAGTTTGAAAAGGCTGCGTTTTACAGCAGACATGACAGATGCCGTATCCCATTCGGACATCCTGTTCATCACAGTCAATACCCCGGCGCTTGAAGACGGCACCTGTGACCTGCGGCATGTGTTGGAGGTTGCAAGAGATATCGCCCGGCATATGGAAAGCTACAAGGTAGTTGTGAACAAGAGCACCGTTCCGGTCGGCACAGGCCGGCTGGTGAGAAGCGAGATGGAAAAGGTGCTAGAGGAGGAAAACAGGCAGCTGGCATTCGATATCGTGTCCAATCCGGAATTTTTAAAGGAAGGCTCGGCTGTTTATGATTTCATCAACCCGGAAAGGATCGTCATCGGAGCGGACAGCGAGCATGCCGTCGATATTATAAAGGAGGTATATGCCGAGCAGGTCCAGTTTAATGTCCCGGTTCTTGTTACAGATCTGGAAACTGCAGAAATGATCAAATATGCGTCCAATTCGTTTCTAGCAGTAAAAATCAGCTTTATGAACGAAATGGCCAACCTGTGCGAGCTTTGTCAGGCTGATGTAACGGCTGTGGCGAAGGGAATGGGATTGGACAGCAGGATTGGCCGCCAGTTTTTGAATCCCGGCCCGGGCTACGGGGGGAGCTGTTTCCCCAAGGATGTCAGTGCGCTGGCCGGCATCGGCAGGAAGTGCGGTTACCTGTTCCGTATCCTGGGCAGTGTGCTTGAGGTGAACCGGCTTCAGAGAGAACGGATGGTGCGGAAAATAGAAGCTGCGCTGGGCGGTTTGGAGCATCGTACGGTCACAATATTGGGGCTCTCATTCAAGCCGGAGACCGACGATATCCGTGAATCTCCCTCGCTGTCCATCATATCGGCTCTGCTGGACAAAAAGGCGATTGTAAAGGTGTATGACCCCAGGGCAATACAGAATGTAAAAAAAGAACACCCGGAGCTGAATGTGAAGTATTGCAGGAATGTATACTCTGCCTGCAGCAAAAGCGACTGCATCGTACTGGCAACCGGCTGGAAGGAATTTGCGCAGCTGGATTTTGCCAGGCTGAAATCCATTGTGCATCAACCCATATTTCTGGATTTAAGAAACGTGTATGAACCGGATTATGTAAAAAGCTACGGATTCATCTATGAGGGGGTAGGCAGAAAGTGAATACCATACTGGTAACCGGAGGAGCGGGTTTTATCGGCTCCCATCTATGCGAAAAACTGCTGTTGAGAGGATTTCATGTTCTATGCCTGGATAATTTCAACGACAGCTACGAACCTGCCGTTAAAAGGGACAATTTGCTGAGGGCGCTGCGGCATTCACACTTCAGGCTGGTTGAAGGCGACATCACGGATACCGCCCTTGTGGACAGCATTGCCGGACAGCCGGATATCGCTGCGGTGGTGCATCTGGCGGCGCTTGCGGGTGTAAGAAGCTCCATCCGGCTTCCGCTGGAATATATTGATGTGGATATCAAGGGTACGGCCGTACTGCTGGAAGCCTGTAAAAAGTACGGTATTAAAAGGTTTGTCTTTGCTTCCTCGTCATCCGTATATGGCAGCAGTACGCCTCCCTTCAGAGAAAATGACCCCCTGGCCGTTCAAACCTCCCCCTACGCTGCCGCCAAACTGTCCGGCGAGCTGTTTTGCAGGACTTACAGCCACCTCTACGGTATCCGGACTGCCTGTCTGAGATTTTTTACCGTCTACGGGCCCAGGCAGCGGCCCGACATGGCTGTGCACCTGTTTACAAAAGCGGTCGATGAAAGACATGAGCTGCGCATTTTCGGCAGCGGTGACAGCTCAAGGGATTACACCTACATTGATGACATTACGGACGGAATCGTGGCTGCGCTGGATTTGCAGAGCGATTTTGAAATATTCAACCTTGGAAGCGGCAATGCCGTCCATATCAAGGCATTGGTCGAAACAATCGAAAACAGGCTGGGCAAGCGGGCGAACATACAGTATTTACCCGAACAGCCGGGCGATGCGCCCGCGACCTGCGCCGATATTTCCAAAGCTGCCGCTCTGCTCGGTTACCGGCCGAAGGTGGGGCTGGAGGAAGGAATAGACAGGTTCGTCGACTGGTATAAACGTTCCCGTAAAACGGCTGTTGATGCATAGGAGGCTAAACCGCATAGATGAAGACCCACCCCGGTTCATTTCCGGAGAGGGTCTTTCGCTGCATTCCATTTTTTGTTATCGGGTGATAAGTATGGTGTTTCTCGCTACCGGTTCATTTGTTCTTTTTCTTTAAAGCATTATTTAGAGCATATTCGAAGCCATCCCACTCCCCGGCGGCGATATCGACTGAAACGGGCTTTTCTGCCGGAGCTGTTACCGGTACAGGTATATATGCTGCTTTATGCTTATTCGACACATGGTGACCGGCTGCCGGCGCAATGCTGTCCTGATACTTTGCCAGACACCTTGCCGCCATGCTTTCATCCCACTTGATTACTGATGTTCTCATATATACACATCCCAACAAAGTAAATTACTGTTCTACATAATCAGTATATTTAAAATGTGTATAAAAGTTGCATGATTACATAATATTCAACATACCGCAGGCCTGACCGTTCTTCCCGCTCCTGCCTGCCGGCGCTTCCATGCCAGCCTGCACGGTGCGTTACGGCTTTTTGAATGACCATTTTACGCCCTGCGGCGTATCCTCCAGCTGTATCCCCATATCATTGAGCCTGGCCCGTATCTCGTCCGCCAGCTTCCAGTTCTTCTCTTTCCTGGCTTGCTGCCTCTGGTTGACAAGTTCCTCTATTTCAGGATCCAGGGCCGGCGCATCGGCTGCCTTCTTCTCCTTCACATCTGCAAAATCCAGTCCGAATATTTCATCCATTTTCAGCAGCAGGTCGTACAAAGCCCTGGCTTTTGTGCCGTATCTGGCCACATTCCAGGCCACGCCGAGAGCCCTGGGTATATTCAGGTCGTCGTTAATGGCTTCATCAAAATCTTTTTTGAAGGCTGCGATCAAGCCTTTATCCACCTGCACCTGCTCCGAAGCGTTTTTATGTGCCAGGACGCCCTCCAGCAGCCTGTCAAGCGACACCTGGGCAGCTTTGATCCCATCCCATGTGAAGTTGAGCTTGCTCCGGTAATTCGCGTTCAGGCACATGTAGCGGTAGGCCAGCGGGCTCAGGCCCTGCTTTTTCAAGTCTGTTACGGTATATGTGTTTCCAAGGCTCTTGGACATTTTACCATTGTCCACAAGCAAAAATTCGCCGTGGAGCCAGAAGCGGACTGCAGGCTTGCCCAGAAGCGCCTCGCTCTGTGCAATTTCGTTCTCGTGGTGTACCGGTATGTGGTCCACACCGCCGGTATGTATGTCAAATACATCACCCAGATACTTCCTGCTCATGGCGGAGCATTCGATGTGCCAGCCGGGATATCCCATCCCCCACGGGCTCGGCCACTGCATGATATGCTCCCTGGGTGCCTTTTTCCAGAGCGCGAAGTCGGCCGGATGCCTCTTTTCTTCATTGATATCCACCCGGGCGCCGGCTATCTGCCCTTCCAGGTCCAGTCCCGAAAGCTTGCCGTACCCCTTGAATTTCATAATATCAAAATAAATGCCGTCGCTGGTTTCATACGCATATCCCCTGGCAACCAATTCCTCAACAAATTCAAGCATTTCGTTGATGTGCTCCGTTGCCTTTGGTACATGCTCGGGCTTGCCGATATTGAGCTCGGCTATATCGTTCATAAATACGCCGGTATAATATTCCGCTATCTCCCAGGGCGATTTTTGCGTCTCCCTGGCGGTCTTCATCATTTTGTCCTCACCCTCGTCCGCATCGGCAACCAGATGGCCAACATCCGTAATATTCATGACGTGGTTCAGTCTGTAGCCGTTGTATCGGAGTACGCGCCTTAGCATATCCATAAACACATAGGTCCTCAGATTACCTATGTGCGCATACTGATATACCGTGGGGCCGCAGGAATAAATACTCACCGTGCCGTCATCCAGCGGCTGGAATTCTTCTTTTTGTCTTGTCAGTGTGTTGTAGAGCTTCATTGTCTCATCCTCCGATCTGTCCTGTCATTGCCGGTTTCTGTTGCATTTGTTCAATTCCTCTGCCCCAACAGGTTCAGCCTTGATTAAAGCTTCCAGGTGCTCAATACGCACCTGCAGCCTGCATAATTCCTGTGAGACCGGGTCGGCAATATGTATCTGGTCCAGTTCAATGGAGGGTGCCAGCTTCCTCCCCGCTCTTTTAACCGCTCTTGCCTTGGAACCCGTAACCGTTGTACCGGGCTCGACTCCGTCCAGCACGACGGAACCCGCTCCGATCATTACATTGTCCCCTATCTCGATGGGGCCCAGCAGCTGGGCACCCGCTCCAATCAGCACATTGCTGCCCACTGTGGGATGCCTTTTCCCCTTGTCCTTACCGGTACCACCCAATGTGACGTCATGGTAGATTGTACAATTATCCCCTATCACAGCAGTTTCTCCAATCACGATACCCATCCCGTGATCCATGAACAGGCCCTTCCCGATGACTGCTCCGGGATGGATCTCAATACCGGTAAAAAACCTGGAAAACTGCGACACAGCCCGTGCTACGAAAAACATCCTTTTTTTGAAGAACCAATGGGCAATTCGGTGGTAAAACAGCGCATGAAAACCAGGGTAAAGTAAAATAACCTCCAGCACGCTCTTTGCAGCCGGATCCCTTTCCGCAATCAGCCTTGCATCACGCAACAAGCCCTTCAACATATGACCGCCTCATTCCAAACCATTCTTATTATTGAAGCCTTAAAATCAATTTTATACATTTACCGCACGAAATATTTGATATTGTCTTTAGAACTGAATTTTATCAAATATTAGCTAATAAGTAAACAAATAAGGCCAATGTGTTTGAATAATCCGGCAAAAGGAAATAAATAATAGTATTGACGGCAATTTTTATTGATGTCCTTTGAAAGGAAGTGATTAGTGTGGCTGAAAATGTTGAAAAAACACAGCGTTTCAGTATTGGACAATTTATTATCAGGCTGCTCGTTGGAGCAGTAGTATTGGCGGTAACCGCATTTTTAACACCCGGTTTTTCCATATCCAGCATATGGTCCCTGCTTATTGCTGCCGCTGTAATAGCTCTTTTGGATTATCTTGCACAAAGGATACTCGGAGTGGATGCTACCCCGTTCGGCAGGGGTTTGACAGGCTTTATCGTTGCTGCAGTCATTATTTACGTAGTCAAGTTTATCGTCCCGGGTTATAACGTTTCTTTGCTCGGCGCGATACTCGGCGCTGTCGTATACGGAATCATCAACCTGATTATTCCGGGCAAAACCATGTAGGAACGGCCGCTTCCCGCGGTACGGGTTATCAAACCCTTCCGCTGCGGATAGAGTCAGCATAAACATGCAGAAAACGCCGGCCGCATGTCAATAAAGGGATGGCGAAGCCATCCCTTTATGTATTACCTCTTATACAAGGCCATCCCATCATTCTTCCTTTGTTAAAGTCCTTTCATCCTCCAGAGCCCCGGGGAAATCAACTTTTTGGGGCGGGAAGAACTCATCTATGGGGAATTCAATGGTATCAAACAGTTCGCACGGTTCATTATCGGTTGCTGCAATACACTGTTTGTTGGGTACGCAGAAATCAAATGCAGGGATCAGCAGCTGTACAAACCTGGCCAGCTTGATAATTGAGAACAGTCCTATGGTCGCAACGACCTGCCTGCCTATTACAAGATGTCTTTCATCGGATGTCTCTCCGAAATCGGCTTCGTCAAAGCTGACCTCTTCAATCATCTCGCTGACAGCTTTGGGCACATGTCTGTCGCAATCGTCGTCATTGGCATTCTCAAGTACTTCAACAATCCTGGCATTAAGCGTGATGGGCTCGGCAACCTCAACCTTGGAGATCGGCAGGTTATCCTGCTGCAACGCTGAATCTGCAGGTCTGTCAAGTCCATGCTCTACAAAATGGGATTTGAATATTTTCACATTACCTTCAGACCCGAAAAGGATAACCTTTTTGTCAAACAGCACGAGACCGGGCACGGTAATGATTCTTATACCACCATTCTGCCTGGGCACGAAGAATTCCAGCGTTACCTTAATGAAGAATTTGACGTCTACTGTGAAGAAGCCCCTCTTAAAAGGTACCGACTCCACATCGGAAAAAACCTTGATCACTTCCGCGCGTCTTGCCTTAACGTTAATTGCATGCTGTATGATCCAATGTATCCTGTCGGGATCCTTAAAAAGCACTCTGGCATCTTCAATACAGTCTTTTTCCTTGCAGGAGTCGTAAATTTTTTCAACCTGTATACAAACTGCTTCCCTGATTTTGCACAAGTCTCTTTCGCTGATAAGGCCGGGAAGCACTTTGTCGTGATTATAGCTCATATCTTAATCCCCCTTCATTTTAAGCTATATAATTTGATTTCCCTCTCATTTTCATAATATGTTTCAACTAAATTTTTGTGATATATATCAAATCATTATTCTGAGGCAGCCATATTTGGAGGATGCGCCGTCATATATATAATTAAGAGCAGATCAGGTGAAATGTGAGTGAGGACATGTTCAATTTTCACAATCGACAGTTTCTATTCAAACAAACGAACGGCGAATTCTGGAACTTCTTTACCGACGCCCGGCAGAACCTGTGCTACCGAACTCTGTCAAAACGAGGCGTCTGGAGCAACGCAATCGTTCTGCACAAAAATACCTATCCGTATTTTTACGCCGATATGGATCAGGATGAGCAATTCCATCTTCTGTTCCAGGACCATAGCGGAAACATCCACTATTCCCGGCTGGACGGGCAATCCATGAAAACAGTGCCGGTTCTGAACAGCAAAACACCCTCGGCATATAATAAACAGCTGTTCATCGCACCCTTCAAGAACGATACATACTTTTTTTACGTTCTTCAGCATGAAAACTCCTTCATGCAGGCCTATCAGGTGCTGAACAGCAATAAAATCAGCAAGCCGAAGGTAGTTGACTACGTATCGGGCAGCAGCATCCCCAGTTCGATCCTATACGACCGGGCACAGAATATTTATATATTCTATCAGTCCTACGACGGAAAATACCTGCAGCTGGGTTATAAAAAATTCAACGCCCCGCAGAGAAACTGGAGCGAATATACGCCGGTTACGAAGTATACGGGCAATTGCGAATATCCTCACGCCATGCTCGACGACGGCGGTATAATCCATTTATGTTATCAGAGACGGGCACCGAAGCTTTTTGAAATGGTTTACCAGCAGAAGGAACCGGATAAAAACCTCTGGTCTCCTGAGATCGTTGTACACTCTTCCATACACTCCTTTGAGAATGCGTCTATTTTGCAGGACGGTGATGATGTGACCGTCTACTGGGTCAGGGAGGATACGGTATACTACAATACCGGTTCACAGGCGGGGAGGAGCTGGGGAAAGCCCTCCAGGCTCAACCTTTCCGACATGCGTCAGCTGCAGTGCCTCGCCTATAAATCCATCAGCCCGAAAAACCGGGAGGCAGGCAGCATCCAGCCGGCAGGCCCGGCGGCTGCAGATGTGGAGATGGCGCGACCGCCGGCATTTTACCCGGGAAGCCTTTACAACGGTATCCGGTTGGCCTTCGGCACCACAGACAGTATAGGGGACGGTTCTCAACTTGTTACACCCGGGAGGGACAAGGAAACCGTCACTGCAAATGATGTGAAAGCGATGGTTTTAAATGCGTTCAGACAGATGCAGGGTGATATGGATGAAATGAGGGCAGGCTGGTCTTCAGCAAGGGAAGAACTGGTAAAAATGAGTAACTCGGTGGATGAATTAAAACGCGAATTGGTGAAGCAGGCCTTCCATATGAACATGCTGGAAAACCGGATGGCTCAGTTAAAAAAAACAGGCGGCAGGCCGGAGACGGCAAACGGTGAAAAGCCGGAATATGCCTCTGTCCAGAAGCAGGAGTCCGGAACCGTCCCAAAACCAGAAACACAGACTGTTGAAAGACCTGAGACCGCAGCCGCATCCTCCCTGGAGCCCGACAGACTGAAGGAATGGCAGGAATGGCAGGAGCCGGAGGAATGGAGGGAGAGCAGCAAATGATGAGCAGCTTGAAACTGCCCATCATTCCTATAATCTATATCAAGGCGTTTGTATAACGCGTGTTTTAATCTGCCGCCAGCTTGATCAATCCCAATTCCTTTGCAATATCCAGGTTTACCATGAATACGTTGACAGTTTCTTCCCCAAAAATACCGAGAAACTTACCTTGCGTATTTTCTTTGACGAGGGCTTCCAGTGCTTCCCTGGATAAACCGGTCGATTCAGCCAGGGCCGGTATCTGGGCTGCAGCCGATGCAGGACTGATATGGGGGTCAAGCCCGGAGCCGGATGCCGTCAATAAATCCGTAGGAATATCCTCTTTCTTTATGAACGGGTTTGCTTTCAGGAACTCCGCCATGTCCGCCTCCACGCGTTTAACAAGCTCCGGGTTTGTCGGCGCGTAGTTCCTTGAACCGGAGCCAACTCCTGTATAATTGCCGCTATCTTTATCCTCCTGTGTGTATGTGTTGTAATTCACAGCGGAAGGACGGCTTTTCATAAACCGGGCATCTGAAAAATCCTGCCCCACCAGCTCTGAACCGACGGCCCTGCCATCTATCATGATCAGGCTGCCGTTTGCCTGTCCGGGAAAGATGATCTGACTGATCCCGGTAAGCAGCAGAGGATAAACCAGCCCGCATATCAGCAGCAGTGCTATTGTTACCAGGAACGGCCTCTTTATTCCTTTCAAAAATGTACTCATAATCAGAACCTCCTATTCTTAACCTAAAGTGTCAGCGGCGGATGGTGCTTTATCACAACCCCAGAACCGCCAGCAGCGGAGTAATGACGAGATCAATCAGCTTGATACCCACGAAGGGTGCTATGATACCACCCAGCCCGTAAACCAGCATGTTGCGGGACAGCATCTTTTCCGCCCGCATCGGCTTGTATTTGACTCCTTTCATGGCAAGAGGGATCAGGAGCGGTATAATCACAGCGTTGAAAATCAAAGCGGAGAGGATCGCACTGTAGGGCGTGGACAGTGCCATGATATTGAGCATCTGCATTTGAGGAATGACAGCCATAAACATGGCTGGAATAATCGCAAAATATTTGGCAATATCGTTGGCAATGCTGAAGGTCGTAAGAGAGCCACGCGTAATCAAAAGCTGTTTCCCGATTTCCACCACGTCCAGAATCTTGGTAGGGTCGGAATCCAGGTCCACCATATTTGCCGCTTCCTTCGCAGCAGAGGTACCGCTGTTCATGGCGATACCCACGTTGGCTTGTGCCAGGGCGGGGGCGTCGTTGGTGCCGTCTCCGGTCATGGCAACGATCCTGCCCTCGGCCTGTTCAGCCTTGATCGCCCTGATCTTGTCTTCCGGTTTGCATTCCGCAATGAAGCTGTCCACTCCGGCTTCCTGTGCGATGGTCGCGGCAGTAAGCGGGTTATCACCGGTACACATAATCGTTTTAATTCCTATGGCACGCAGCCTTGCAAAACGCTCCACCAGCCCTTCCTTAATGGTATCCTTTAAATAAATGACACCTAAAACCCTGTTCTCTGCACATACTACCAGGGGAGTTCCACCTAACCTGGCAACTTCATTGACCCTTCGCTCCAAATCCCTCGGAATGGATCCGCCCAATTCCTGTACAAACTTTTGAATCGCATCGGAAGCGCCTTTACGTATCCGGGTACCATCCGGAAGATTGACTCCGCTCATACGCGTTTGAGCGGTAAACTCCAGAAATTCCATACCGGGGATCAACTCCTGATGCCTTCCGCTCAGGCGCTCTCCAAGCTCAATGACGGATTTCCCCTCCGGCGTATCATCCTTCAGCGAGCTGATAACGGAATAATAGATTAGCTCCTGTTCATTTGTACCCACGGGGATAAATTTTGCAGCCATGCGGTTTCCGTAAGTGATGGTACCGGTTTTGTCAAGGATCAGTGTATCCACATCACCGCAAACCTCGACAGCTTTGCCGGACATGGCGATGATATTGAAACGCGTAACGCGATCCATACCGGCGATACCAATGGCGGAAAGCAGCCCGCCGATGGTGGTGGGGATCAGGCAAACCGCCAGGGCAGCCAGCGTGGAAATCTGCAAGCGAATGCCGTTGTATACCGCCAAAGGGTAAAGGCTGACAATGACGATCAGGAAGATGATGGTCAGGCTGACCAGCAATGTGTTCAAGGCAATCTCATTGGGCGTTTTCTTTCGGGTGGCGCCTTCAACCAGAGAAATCATTTTATCCAGAAAGGCTTCCCCCGGGTTGGAGGTGATGCGGATTTTCAGCCAGTCACTTACTACTGTCGTTCCGCCGGTGACCGACGCAAAATCGCCGCCGCTTTCCTTTAATACCGGTGCCGATTCACCGGTAATGGCGGATTCATCCACCGAGGCAATTCCCTCGATGACCTCCCCGTCGTTGGGGATCAGCTCGCCAGCCTTAACAAGCACCACATTGCCTTTTTTTAGTCCGCTTGCACTAATAATGGTTTCTTTGCCGTCGCTGCTCAGAATACGGGCCTGCATATCCTTTTGTGTCTTTTTCAGACTTTCTGCCTGCGCCTTACCCCGGCCCTCGGCTACAGCTTCTGCGAAGTTTGCGAATAGTATGGTAATCAGGAGGATTACCGATACAATAGCGTTATACAGCCGAAGGTTATTTCCTTCATCTCCAAACAGGTTTGGAAAAAAGCAGAGCAGAATCGTTACCAGAAACCCTATTTCTACCACGAACATGACGGGATTCTTCATCATGTACCGGGGATTCAATTTTATAAATGCCCCAAGAATGGAAGCTTTAAGGATGTCCCCTGTTATAAATTTTGTTTTCTTTTCTTTACTCATGAAAATATCCTCCTTAACTCCATAAGGTCATATGCTCTGCAATCGGGCCAAGGACCAATGCTGGAAAGAATGTCAGCGCAGCAATGATTAAAATGACCATAAGCAGTGATATGGCAAATGTCCTGGTATCAGTCCTTAACGTCCCGATGGATTCGCTGACCGGCTGTTTTAACATCAGCGAACTTGAAATGGCCAGTAAAATGATAATGGAAAGGTAGCGCCCAAAGAACATGACCAGCCCGGTCGTTATGTTCCAGAAATATGTATTATCTGCCAGTCCCTCAAAACCGGAGCCGTTGTTGGCAGCTGAAGATGCATATTCGTACACCACCTGCGTCAGCCCGTGATAACCGGGATTGGTGATCCCATCAAGTCCTGCCGGTACAGCTGCAGCCAGCGCTGAAAAAGCAAGAATCAGCAGAGGGTGGATAATGATGCCCAGTGCCGCCAGCTTCATTTCCTTCCCCTCGATTTTTTTAGCCAGATACTCCGGTGTGCGGCCTACCATCAGTCCGCAGATAAACACTGTCAGGATGATATATAAAATCATGTTCAGCAGTCCGGCACCCTTGCCGCCAAATACAAGGTTGAGCATCATATTTATCAGCGGTACCATCCCGCCTATAGGTGTCAAGGTATCATGCATGTTGTTGACGGAGCCTGTAGTAAAGGCGGTCGTCACAGTGGTAAACAGCGAGGATTGGGCAATCCCGAAACGCATCTCCTTCCCTTCCATGTTACCCATGCTCTGACTTAATCCGGCCTGAGCCAGCGCGGGGTTTCCGGCTTGCTCCGCCCAAAAGCAGACAGCAATGCCCGCAAAAAAAATGATAAGCATAACGGCAAGTATTGGTTTGGCCTCACTGCCGAGCAGAACCTTTTTTCTCGCCCCATTCTCCGTTTTCGTCCTGCGGCTGCGGACCATGAGACCGAACATCACTACACTGGCTCCCGGCAGAATCATCATTGAGAGCATTTCGATCATATTGGACAGGATATTCGGATTTTCAAAGGGGGTGGTTGAGTTTGCCCCAAGGAAGCCGCCTCCGTTGGTTCCCAGATGCTTGATGCTCTCCAGTGCGGCTATCGGACCCATAGCGATGTCCTGATATTTTCCTTCAATTGTCTGAACGGTAATGTTAGGGGACAGGTTCTGGACGACACCCTGCGATACAAGTGCAAGCCCGATCAGCAAGGAAAGCGGCAGAAAAACACGGGTAATAATACGGACGAGGTCCGCATAAAAATTGCCCATGGTTTTGGTTTTTCCTGCAAAACCGCGAACCGCAGCTATGGCAACTGAAAATCCAGTAGCAGCAGAGGTGAACATCATGAAAATGATCACCAGCATCTGGCTTAGGTAAGAAAGGCCGGATTCTCCTGAGTAGTGCTGGAGATTGGTATTTGTTATAAAGCTGATGATCGTGTTAAAAGACAGGCTTGGCTCCATTCCTCCGATATTGTTCGGATTGAAAACCGGAAGGGCTTGAAGCCTCAAAATCAGATATCCGACGAATACCATGATCGCATTGGTAGCAAGCATGGCAAACGCATATTGTTTCCAATTCATTTCCTTTCTATCTATACCGCATAGACGGTAGATCACGTTGTCCACCCGGTCAAGGACAGGGTCTGCAAAGG
>JAEZMC010000110.1 GCA_023435805.1 Bacillota bacterium
TGCCGGTCGTAAGCAGCCTCGGCTGTGCTCCATATGCTACTGTTAAGCGGCTTGTATCAAGAAGCTTCGCAACATCTTTACGTACATGATCATCTTTCATCCACGTTACTTCAATAGCATTAAAGTATTCGTCAACTGCTATCTTTTTAACAGTTTCCAAAATAGGCCCGTCACCTTTTATTGTTGCCGGGTAGGCCATAAAGTGAATAATCCCAACTTTCATATACTTGTACATGGATTCTGTCATGGGCTCTTCTCCTTTCCAGTGCTAAAGATTGATTTGGCATTTAGCTTTTTATAGTATTTTTACATTTTTAAGCGTTATCAAGCATTAAAATGGCCATATAACCCCGAATGATTCCCCCAGTTCCTTTATATCGGCTACTATTTTATCGCTGATTTCGATACCTTCCGCCAGCATTTTTACCGTACTCCGATACTCTATTTCGCCAGGAATGAATACCTCTCCGCATCCCGGCGCCGCGGGACAACTCTTTATCTCGTCAAAGAGTTTATCTATTCTTTCTGTGAAGATATCCTGCGGTATAAACTTCCCTATGTCGAGAACCCCCAAGAAATATCCAAGGTTTTGCGGGTTTTCATAATCCGTCCAGAAATTATTAATCTCTCTGGAATGGTATGCTCCACTTAAAGTACTGCAAAGCACCTCTATAATAAATGCAATGGCATACCCCTTCGGTCCGCCAAAGGGTAACATGGCACCTTTTAAAGCTTTCTTCGGATCCGTTGTGGGACGCCCCTCCTCATCCACTGCCCAGGAATCGGGTATGGTCTTCCCCTCTTTATCAGCAAGTATGACTTTCCCTTGGGCTACAACGCTCGTTGCCATATCCAGCACAAGGGGCGGATGCTTTCCGGCCGGTACTGAAACTGAAAGTGGGTTGGTCCCGAACATAGGCTTGGAACCATTTGTTGGAACCACACTTGCAGGGCAGTTTGACATGGCCACTCCAATCATGCCCTTTTCAGCAGCATACATCGTAAAATATGCTCCTATGCCAAAATGGTTTGCATTTTTAACGGCAGCAAAGCAACAGCCGAATTTCCCGGCTCTCTCCATGCAAATGTCCATTACCTGCAAACCAATACCCGGTCCTGTACCATTGTTTGCATCTATTAAAAGTGTTGTAGGTGAATCATTTAACACCTTGGGCTTTTGCCCAGCCGCAACAACACCTGTCTGAACTCTTTTTGCATATGTCCGCAGCCTTGTAACCCCATGGGATGAAATGCCCCTCAAATCTGCTTGAATAAGGCTGTCAGTATTAATGGCCGCTTCATTCCTGTCAAGACCGGAATGAATCAAAATGTTCTCACAGAAAGCCCTTAACTTTTCAACGTCGTATTTCATTAAGCTTCTCCATATACTGTTTCCCGAGAGATGAAATCATCCCAAGGTCTGAGTTCAGGCTTATGAACTGTACACCCTTCTTAATCCATTTTTTCACATCTTCCTCATTAGATGCAATAATTCCTACCGCTTTGTTTGCATTTCTTGCTTTACTGATTATATGGTCAATAGCCTCCTGTACCTTCGGATGTCCCGGTTCCCCAATAACGCCAAGTGCCTGCGACAAATCAAAGGGTCCAATAAATATGACGTCAATCTCGTCAACCGATAGTATTTCATCCAGATTGTTCATTGCCGCGAGCGTTTCGCAATAACTCACAATCATTGTATTTTCATTGGATACGCTTGCATACTCTTTAGGATTCATAAATCCATAATGGGCCGACCGCTGACTTGCAGCAAAACCCCTTTTGCCTGTTGGGGCATATTTTACTCTGTCAACGATTGCCAAAGCATCTTCCTTTGTATCCACCTGCGGTATCTGAACACCAAGCGCACCCGCATCAAGAGCCTGCAGTATTTCAGGCGCGCTATTTTCCCTTACCCTGACGACAGGTGTCAAACCACTTAATTCTGTGGCCCTTATTAGAGCTGTCATACTCTCCTTGCTCATCGCTGTGTGTTCATTATCAATGATAATAAAATCAAAACCTGCCAAACCCAGCACTTCCACTACTGACGGGTCATTCAGCTTAACAAAGGTACCTATAGCATTCTTTCCTTCTTTCAATGACTTTTTAAGAATATTCTCACGTATCATCCACGAACACCTCTTAATTAAAATATACTGCAGGGACCGCCTGTCCCTTGTCTTCTAAAAAAGCAGATCCTGTTTCTACAAAAGCATTATGCCTCTTCACTTAAACCCAGACGTGCCAGAGCATCATTGAATCCTAATATATTCATCGTGCTGCCGCCTTTTCGTATCTCGTCCATAACGGCTGCCTCAGCTTTCTCCTTTTCTATCGCCAGCTTCAGTACTTCCTCGGCTTTTGCAAGAGGAACTGCTACAACGCCGTCATGGTCTCCAACAATAATATCTCCCGGATTTACAACAACTCCGGATATACTGATTGTTCCATTAATAATACCCGGATTTTGTTTGGTCGTTCCTTTCATGGAAATACCTCTTGAGAACATTGCAAATCCCAAATCCCTGATAGGAATCGTATCTCTTACCGACCCGTCTGTAATAATGCCGACTATTCCTTTCTCCATAGCAGCGACAGTGATAATTTCTCCCCAAACACCTGCTTCCAGAAAACCATCGACAGTCACTACGAGAATATCGCCCGGTTTTGCTATTGAAACAGCTTTATGAAGCATCAGGTTGTCACCGGGGCGGCACTTGACGGTCAAGGCACTGCCTGCCACCCTGGTTCCCGGCCATACCGGGCGTATGTCACTATCCATTGCTCCTTTTCTTCCCATTACCTCATGAAGGGTTGCTGTCTGCATACAAGAGTAGGCATCCAGTAATTCCTTACCGGGCCGTTTGTAAAACTTCGTTATATCATACATTAATAAATCACTCCGGTTTCCTATTGTTCTGTTGATAAACCCACTGGCTGACTATATTGTAATTTGCCATATCGTTTCCCTGTTTGCTCATTGCCTCATATATCTGATAGATAAGGTTTGAAACAGGAAGGACCGTATTTTCATTCATCGCCTGTTTCATACATAATGCGATGTCCTTTTTCATGAGTTCCAGTCTGAAGCCTTGCTGAAAATCCTGAGGAAATACATACCTGGGCATATTGTTTTTAAATACCCACGAGCTGCCGGAGCTCTCATTTACAACGCCATATAGCAAATTTCTGTCAATACCCATGGTATCCGCCATGTATAGCGCTTCGGACATAATATATGTGTTGCAGGCATTCAAAAGCTGATTGATCATTTTAATGGCTTTACCGCTGCCTATTCCACCCGTGTAAAATATCTTTTTCCCCATTATCTCCAGGAGCGGGCGATATTCCTCAACAGCATTCCTGTCTCCGCCTGCCATAATTGTCAGGTTGCCGTCACAAGCCGCCTGGACACCGCCGCTTACAGGCGCGTCAAGGATCGTTATTTTTTTACCCATTCTCAATGCCATCTCGGCAACATTCTTTATGGTATCGCCGAGAGCAGATGTCATATCAATACAAACGGTGCCATCCCTCACTGAGCTTAATATGCCTTCACCGGAAGCATATACATCCATTATCTGCCGATCAGCAGGCAGGACCGTGATAATCACATCACTTCTTTTTGCAACATCTCGGCAGGATGTTGCTTCCTCTGCACCTTCCTCCACCATTTCCCTGATAGCGGCTTTGTTTTTATCGTTGTAGCAGATCAGATGCATGCCTGCTTTAATAAGGTTCTTCGCCATGGGTTTCCCCATGGCGCCGAGACCTATAAATCCTATAACCTTATTCAAATTCCACACCTCGCATATGTAAGAAGCAAGACTCTTTAAGGCAAATAGACTACATCAGGTTCAATCCTTCAAAAGCTCTTCTATCCTGCCGATAGTCTGTTTCATATCATTCATGGTGCTTATTGCCGCCTTATAAAGACCTTCGGCCACTTCTCTGGCAGGCTTGGTTGACACGGTATATGGGTCCGTTACAACCTGTTCTTCGATTATTTTTACCCAATCAGCCGGAACAGCTTCTATGCCTTTTAACGCACCGGCAAGTCCTCCGGCTACATAAGCCTTGCAGTCTGTATCCCTGCCCAGATTAACCGCATACAAAAGGGCTTCACGCGGCTGACCTTTAGCCATGTACAGGCAGGCAAGCCCACCGGATAACACTTCTACCGCATTTGATTGAGAATGTCCGTTATATTTTTCCTGGTATAACGGCCTCAAATCCTTCCAGCTACTGGCCTTTTGAGCCCAGCCAAGTCCCAGCTCCACTTCCTCGCGAGGCACATCGGAGAGTATTGATAATATCATTGAAATAATGCTGTCCACCGTTGCCTCCGGTTTAAGCGCTTCTGCTGCTCCTGCGGCTAAAGCGGCACATACTTCAATGGCATAATTGCCCTTCACACCCCGTACATCTTTAATTCTGCCAAGTTCAAAGGCATCCTGTGCAGCCTGTAAGGGATTGCACGCGTTAACCATACCTATCGGCAAAATCATCTTGGAGGTTCCGATCAATCCTGGCCATGAGGCATACCTGCCCACTTCCCATGGCGGAACTCCCGCTTTTAATGAATAATATATGACTTGATCCTGGGGGCCCATCAGATATCCGAATTTATCAGGGTCGATATCTTCAACAAAGGTTTTCGCAAGATCCATGATATCAATGCGTCCACCTTTTTTAAGTATGGCATTCGTACACAGGCGGTGTCTTTCATGCCCATCTTCGGTCATTCCCGGTGGCCTGTGGTGAGCATGGTATACCAAATCTGGTCCGAATTGCTGCTTCCATATCCTGTCGCTAAAGCTCCCATCCCTGCCCCATTTTGTCTGTGGAAGCAGTGTATCAACAAACCC
This sequence comes from Bacillota bacterium, assembly GCA_023435805.1. Taxonomy (GTDB): domain Bacteria; phylum Bacillota; class Clostridia; order Acetivibrionales; family DTU013; genus JAEZMC01. Next base: position 4,872 of record JAEZMC010000110.1, read on the forward strand.
CCACCGTTCTTCAATCTCCTCATAGGTAAACAATTCTGTTACATCTCCCATTGAGTTTCCAATGGTGCATGCGGCTTCACAGCCGTAAATCTTGGAAAAAAGCCTGTTCATGTGAATCCCTCCTGTTCGTGATTTTGTTTGTTCAATTCATGCTGATTTTTGTCTTAACTCACTATGCTTGAAATGACCCTGCAGCCTTATAGATCTCAATGATGTTTTCTAATGGCGTGTCATTTTGCACATGGTTTGCCGGTGCCAGAATAAGTCCTCCGTCCTTGCTGCAGTTGGTTATCCTGTCCATTACTTCGCGGCGGACATCTTCAATCGTGCCATGAGGTAAGGTTTCCTGAATAGATATTGTGCCATGCAGAGTGAATTTTTTACCGTATTTTTCTTTTATTTTTGTTACATTCATGCTCTCGGGCTGTATTGGGTTTATGATGTCCACGCCGATTTCTATCAGGTCAGGTATTACTTCTTCAATATTACCGTCGCTATGATAGTAGATAAGGATATCCGATTTCATTTTTTTGAATTTTCTTATCATTTCGGCAAAAATCGGCTTATCAAGCATTCTCCATGCTTCTACGTTTACCAGCATCCTATCCTGCATGGCAATGTCTCCGGAGAAGGACAATATATCTGCTCCGGCCTTAATCATCCTCATTCCCTTTTCCAACTCATAGGATGCTGTTTTCTGAAGGAGTTCGACTGCAAATTCCTGTTCAATCATCATATCGCAAAGAAAATTCTCCATGCCCCTCATCTGCCAGCAAACCTTAAATGGATAGTTCATAGTCGCAATGATGGCATACTTTCCTTCATACACGTCAATTCTTTTTTTCATGCTTTCTACGGTTTCCAAAACATCCATTTCAGGCCATTTGAAGGAATCAATGTCCATGGTGTCCGAAAATGGTCCTCTTACCCATTCGTCATAAAGTCCGTCTGCCGATGGTCTGTGTATGATTCCCCATGCATTTTCATAAGTACCGTCTTCGTGAAAGATATATTTTGCTCCGCTTTTTTCAGAATTTCCGCCTAGTACGCCGTTTGCCCTTTGATTAAATTCAGGATGATTTTCATTCACCGAGAGCCTGCGAATGTCCACGCCCAATTTACAGTATAATTCCTCCCTGGATGAAAGGCCCAGGTATTCCACCAATCTTTGCCCCACATCACTCCGTGTGCAGTAGTCCATCGGCACCCTGTCCGTGGTCTTGTGAGCAACAGCCATTAAAACACGCTCTCTGGAAGTGATTTGCATTTGTATATCTCCTTTCTTAGGTCCCTGACTTCCAATTACCTTACTTTTGAACACTCATACTGCATCTGTTTACTAGCTTTTAATTGCACCTATCATTACACCCTTTACAAAATACTTTTGAACGAAGGGATAAATCATCATTACAGGCACAATAGACACTACGATTGCGGCATATTGAATAGTCACTCCTACCGACTGGGTGTCCGCAGCCGACACGCCTGTGGTCATACTATCTGTACTGTTTGTAATAAGCAATTCCCTTAACACCAACTGCAGGGGATATAATTCGCGGTCTCTTAAATAAACCATTGCCCAGAACCAGGCGTTCCATATTGCAACGCTGTAAAACAGAACCATAACAGCTACCACAGCTTTTGAAAGTGGTAGAACGATCTTGCAGAATACAGTGAAATCATTTGCTCCGTCAATGGTGGCCGCTTCCTCGAGACTAACCGGAATAGACTTGAAGCTGGTTCTCATAATAATCAGATTATATACACTGACTGCATTTGGTATGATAACAGCCCACATTGTATTAATCATATTCAGATCCCTGACCCATAGATATGTCGGAATCAAGCCTCCATTAAACAGCATGGTGAAGGTTATAATGAACATCAAAGGATTGGTCAGCTTGGCATCTCTTCTTGATAATCCATATGCGCCAAGTGTTGTCAGAATAAGGCTGATAAACGTACCTGATAAAACATAAATCAATGTATTCCCGTAGCTTTTCATAATCATGGGATCTTTAATTAATACAGCCTTATATGCCTCGAGGTTTATATTCCCGAGGGGAAGAAACAGCAGGCCTCTGTGTTGCATCAAGGTATCTGCCTGGCTTATGGAAGCAACCAGTATATACCATATGGGATATAGTGTGACTATGATCAGTAATACCATAAAACAGGAATTACCTATGTTAAATATACTATCACCTATACTTTGTTTTTTCATTTTTTTCCACTTCCTTTACCATAGACTGGTTTCTGATACTTTTCTGCTGAGTTTGTTAACCGATACCAGCAGGATGAAATTGATAATTGAGTTGAAAAAATCTACTGCAGTACTGTAACTATAACTCATCTCAAGAATACCTTTTCTATAAACAAAGGTGGAAATGACGTCCGCTGTTTCATATGTACTTGGATTATACAGAAGCATAATCTTTTCAAAACCTACAGTCATAATGGATCCCGTTCTCAGTATAAGCATGATAATGATCGTAGGCATAATACCGGGTATAGTAACATTCAACAGCTGTTTAAATCTATTTGCACCATCAATTGTCGCAGCTTCATATAATTGGGGATCAATTCCGCTCAACGCCGCCAGATAGATAATGGAACTCCATCCGACTTGCTGCCATATGTTCGTACTTACATAAACAGGCCTGAACCATTCCGGCAGAGACATAAAAGAAATACTATCTATTCCGACCATATTCAGAAGATTATTTACCACACCGTCTCTGCTTAAAAAGTCAAGTATCATACCGCAGATTACAACAGTCGATATAAAATGCGGCATATAGGTTATCGTTTGAATTGTGCGTTTGAAGTAATTATTTCTGATTTCATTTAATAACAAGGCCAATATAATCGGAGCAGGAAAACCAAAAATGATGTCAGAAATATTTATCAGCAGCGTATTTTTTAACAGGCGCCAGCAATAATAACTGGAAAAGAAATTTGTAAAATGCTCCAATCCAACCCAGGGGCTGTTCAGCATCCCCTTAAATGGAGAGAAATTTTTAAATGCAATTTGAATGCCGCCAAGTGGTATATACTTAAATAGTATAAAATATGCAATAACAGGAATTAGCATGATATAAACAATTCTATTTTTTGACAGATCCTTTTTGTATTCGATTAATTTGTCTTTAAAACGAGAGCTTCCTCTTTTGTCTGCACGAATAGCCTTACCCATAAAAACACCTCATTTTGTTTATCACTGTACCGTCCGTTATCTAGCTTTGGGAATAGTACGGAAGCATGAAGCTTCCGTACTGCTCCCGTTTATCTGTTTATTTGCCTCTGTTTTGGTAACGGTCATATGCTTTCTGCTGTATTGCCAGTGCATTATCCAGTTTTAAAGACTTTAGAG
>JAEZMC010000281.1 GCA_023435805.1 Bacillota bacterium
TACGTTATCCCGGGCAATGACGATGCAATCAGGGCTGTCAAACTCATTGCCTCCAAAATTGCAGATGCGATTACGGAAGGACGCCAGGGTGAACAGATGTCAACCGACGCCAGCGAAGCGGAAGAGAAAATAAACGAAGGCGATGCGGAAGAAGTGGCAATAGAAGGTTAATCAAGCCGTGCCCGGTTCTGTAAACCGGAATCGGGCACTTTTAAAAGAGTTGGGATAAGGCCATGGTAATTGGCTAATAATATGTTTATCATAGTTTGGAGGATTTTGGATGATTACTGCTGATTTGGTAAAACAACTCCGCGAGAGAACCGGAGCAGGCATGATGGACTGCAAAAAAGCTCTCACCGAAACAGATGGCAATATGGACAAGGCGATCGAATTCCTGAGGGAAAAGGGACTTGCTGCTGCAGCCAAGAAAGCCGGCAGAATAGCGGCCGAAGGTCTTGTTGATTCATACATACACGGGAACGGAAGAATCGGTGTATTGGTTGAAGTAAATATTGAGACGGATTTTGCGGCTGCAAACGATGAATTCAAGCAGCTTGTAAAGGATATTGCAATGCAGATTGCCGCGGCAAGACCTGAATATGTCAGGAAGGATGAAGTTCCGACAGATGTCCTGGAAAAGGAAATGAACATACTCAGGGCGCAGGCCAGAAACGAAGGCAAGCCCGAGAAGATCATCGACAAGATGGTGGAAGGCAGAATTGAGAAGTTCTACAAGGAAATATGCCTCCTCGAACAGCCCTGGATCAAGGATCCGGACAAAACCATCAATCAACTTGTTACGGAAAAGATTGCTTCTATTGGAGAAAATATCAACGTAAGAAGGTTTGTACGGTTTGAAAGAGGAGAGGGCCTGGCGAAGAAGGAAGAGAACTTTGCTGAAGAGGTAGCCAAGCAGATTGGCGGTTAAAAAATGAGGGAGCATATAAAAGTATGTTCCCTTTTTTATGAATCTTTTGAAGAGCAGCAGGAATTTTAGCTTTTATGTAGAAGAATAAATAAGGAGCGGGGGTAAAAACCAACATGACACCTAAATACGGCAGAATATTGCTTAAGCTGAGCGGCGAGGCGCTGGCAGGGGATCAAAAGACTGGAATTGATTCCGGCACGCTTGGAGTTATATCCGACAGAATATGCGAAGCTTACGGCATGGGCGTTGAAATTGCCATTGTTGTTGGCGGCGGCAATTTCTGGAGGGGCAGGAGCGGAAAGGGCATGGACCGGACAACTGCGGACCACATGGGCATGCTGGCTACTGTAATCAATTCCCTTGCATTGCAGGACGCACTGGAATCCAGAGGTATCCCCACGAGAGTGCAGACAGCCATCGAAATGAGGCAGATTGCAGAACCGTATATCCGGCGCAAGGCTGTCCGGCATCTTGAAAAGAAAAGGATTGTGATTTTTGCCTGCGGCATAGGCAATGCTTATTTTTCCACAGATACTACAGCTGCATTGAGAGCGGCGGAGATTGATGCGGATGTCATCCTGAAAGCCACAATGGTGGACGGGGTGTATGACAGCGATCCGAAGAAGAATCCCGATGCTGTGAAATTTGACAGCCTGACTTTTGCAGACGCTCTGAACCGCAGGCTGGGTGTGATGGATTCCACAGCACTGTCGCTTTGCATGGACAATAATATTCCGCTTATCGTATTCGACCTGAATAATCCGGAAAACATACTGAAGGTGGTAAGCGGAGAAAATATCGGTACAGTCATACAGCAAACCTGCAAATCATGACAATAGACAATATTATTTGAGGAGGTTTTAATATGGCAAACGATTCTTACAAAGATGTGGAAGACAAAATGAAAAAAGCGATTCATGTCCTTAAGGAAGAACTGTCAGGTTTAAGGGCAGGAAGGGCCAACCCGGCCATATTGGACAGGATAACCGTAGATTATTACGGAGTACCCACCCCCATAAACCAGCTTGGAAGTGTTTCTGTTCCTGAAGCGAGGGTAATTGTTATTCAGCCATGGGAGGCAAAAATACTGAAAGATATTGAAAAGGCGATACAAAAGTCGGATATCGGAATCAACCCCAACAACGACGGAAAGGTAATACGCCTTATATTCCCGATCCTGACCGAGGAAAGAAGAAAAGAGCTGACCAAGAGCGTCAAGAAATATGGTGAGGATTGCAAAATTGCCATCCGTTCCGTACGCAGGGATGCCATTGAGGTCTTCAAAACGCAGAAAAAGAACAGTGAGATTACGGAAGATGATCTGAAGGATGCGGAAGAAGATATCCAGAAGATGACGGACAAATATATAGCAGAGATTGACAAGATCGTTGAACTCAAGGACAAGGAAATTATGGAGGTCTAGAAAGCCGTATGCCGAATTCCGGCGATTTGAAGGATGAATACGGGCGGGTTCCGGACGTATCGGGTTATATTCTGGACAAGGCGCTTGAAATCCTGCGTGAAAGAGGAGTTGTGAATGTTTCCGTCATACAGACGGCGGCACCCAGATTGAGGGATACAGGGTATGACGGAGCCTCAAGGGTAATCAGGCAGAGCGTGGCGGGAAATGGCACACTGGAGCTGCTCGTATGCAATATGAACATATAAGGGACAAGGCTGTGTAATGCAGCCTTGTTTTTGTCATGCAGTAGTTAATTTATTTGTTTTTATGGGTTGGGTTTTGTATAATAATAGCTGGTAACAGTAGAAGATGGTTTTTGACACAGATTACCCGGGAGGTATCGGATGTGGTTTTTTGACCGCAATAAACGCAAAGGGCCTGTTCTTGATAAAAAAGAGCCGCTGCCGGCTCATATTGCCATCATCATGGATGGAAACGGCCGTTGGGCTGCCCAGAGAGGGCTGCCGAGAAGCGTCGGACACAGGGAAGGGGCCAATACCCTGAAAAGGGTTGTAAGGGTATGTGACGAGATTGGAATAAAATATCTGACTGTATATGCCTTTTCAACTGAAAACTGGTCCAGGCCGAAGGAGGAAGTGGACGCGCTGATGTCGCTTCTTCTGGAATTCCTCAGAAATGCGGACAACGAGCTGTCAGGAAAGAATATTAAAATCAAGGTGATCGGTGAATTTGAAGGCCTGACTGCCGAAATAAAAAAGGAAATCGTCAGAGTTGTTGAAAGCACAAAGAACAATACCGGATTGACGCTGGTGATTGCGCTGAATTACGGCAGCAGATCGGAAATTACCAGTGCGGTTGCGAGGATAGCAAGAGATGTAAAAAGTGGCGGATTGAAGCCGGAAGACATTAGTGAAAAATTGATTTCGGACTATCTTTACACAGCAGGCATACCCGACCCGGATCTGGTCATCAGGCCCAGCGGAGAAAACAGATTGAGTAATTTTCTGCTGTGGCAGTCTTCCTATGCGGAGTTATGGTATTCCGACATATTGTGGCCTGATTTTTCGAAAACGCATCTGCTGGAAGCAATAGGAGAATATCAGAAAAGAAATAGGCGCTATGGAGGTCTATAGAAAATGAAGACCAGAATTGCAAGTGCTGTCGTGGCTATTGCCATGCTGGCTGTAATTGTTTACCTGGGAGGGCTGGCGATCGGTACGGCTGTTTTTGTACTGGCGCTCATCGGCATATTTGAATTTTACAGAGCATTGGAAAAAGGCGGTTTCAAGCCCATCTATCCGGTCGGCTTCCTGGCCTGCCTGCCGCTGCTGTACCTGGCTGTTACCGGGTTTTCGCCGGATTCGTCGGGCTGGTATGAGAATATTCCCGTTTCGCTGGTCGTTTCGATCGGAGCATTCGTGCTGCTGGTGCTGCTGTTTTGCCTGCTGATCTTTTCCGAAGGGAAATACTCAGCGGCTGATATTTCGGTGACTGTACTTGGTATTGCCTATGTGGTATTCCTTTTCTCATTTGTAACACTGGCCCGGAACCTGGTAAACGGATACCTTTACATATGGCTCATTTTTATCGGTGCATGGGCGACGGATACCTTTGCGTATTTTACCGGTGTTACACTGGGAAAGACGAAGATCCTGCCCAAGGTAAGCCCCAAGAAATCGCTTGAGGGCTCCATTGGCGGTGTGGCAGGCTGTATTGCCGCAATGCTGCTGTTTGGATTGTATTTTAGGAGCGTCCATGAGATGCCTTTGTATCACTTTATCATACTGGGGGCCATTTGCGGAACGGTATCGCAGATAGGCGACTGGGCGGCGTCAGCAGTGAAGAGGGCTGTGAATATCAAGGATTACGGCAACATCATGCCCGGTCACGGAGGTGTATTGGACAGGGTGGACAGCATATTGTTCGTTGCACCCGCCGTTTATTTTTACATCAGACTGTTTTTTTAGGATTGCGGGAAGTTGCCTTTTCCGCGCATTTCCCGGGAGGAGTATGAATAATGGCAAAAAACATAGCTATTCTGGGCTCTACGGGCTCAATCGGAGTACAAACACTCGATGTGGCAAGAAATCTTGGTATCCGCGTCAGTGCGATGACCGCTCATAAAAATATCGACTTGCTGGAAACCCAGGCGATGGAATTCAGGCCCTTGCTGGTATCAGTGGGAGATAGCGGCCTGGCGTTTGAATTGAAACACAGGCTGGCAGGCCTTGGGATTGATGTATATGCGGGTACGGAGGGGATGAAGGCAGCGGTTGCCGTCCCGGATGCGGACACGGTGGTGACCTCCGTCGTCGGTGTTGCCGGCTTGATTCCCACCATGGAGGCGATCCGCCAGAAGAAGGATATTGCACTGGCAAACAAAGAGACGCTTGTCACTGCCGGAGAGATCGTGATGAAAGAAGCGGAAGCCCGCGGCGTTAGGATTTTTCCGGTGGACAGCGAGCATTCGGCCATATACCAGTGCCTGGCAGGCAATAGCACAAAGGATGTCGAACGACTGATATTGACGGCGTCGGGCGGCCCTTTCAGAGGCAGAACCAAGGAAGAGCTGAAGGATGTGACGGTTGCACAGGCCCTCAGACATCCCAACTGGAGCATGGGCAGCAAAATCACCATTGACTCCGCCACTCTTATGAACAAAGGGCTTGAGGTTATTGAAGCCCATTGGCTGTTCGGGTTCGACACTGAACGGATCCAGGTCCTGGTACATCCCCAGAGCATTATTCATTCCATGGTGGAATATGTGGATGGGTCCATTATGGCACAGCTGGGTTCACCGGACATGCGGATCCCCATTCAGCTGGCGCTGACCTGGCCGGGAAGAAGCGTGAATGCATTTTCGCGGCTTGACTTGCTCAAATGCGGCGGACTTACCTTTGAAGAACCGGATATGGATACGTTTGTATGCCTGCGGCTTGCATTTGATGCGTTAAAGTCGGGAGGCACCATGCCGGCAGCCATGAATGGGGCGAACGAAGCGGCGGTGGAGCTGTTCCTGAAGGGAAAAATCAGATTCAGTGATATCCCTGTTCTGGTTGAACGTACAATGCTTGCACATCAGGTGAATACAATGCCTTGTCTTGATGATATAATAGAAGTAGACAGATGGTCCAGGAAAATGGTTGGAGGCAGTTTATGAATTTGATAATGGCAATACTGGCATTTAATATAATCGTGATCGTACATGAGCTGGGACACTTTCTGGCAGCCAAGAGATTTGGCATCAAGGTTCTGGAATTTTCCCTTTTCATGGGGCCGAAGATTTTCAGCATTCAGCGAGGGGAAACCATGTATTCGCTGCGGCTTTTTCCAATTATGGCCTACGTGAAGATGGAGGGCGAGGAAGAGTCCTCGGACAGTGAGACGGCATTCAGCAGCAAACCCAAGTACGCAAGAGCCCTGACAGCTTTCGGAGGGCCGCTGGCCAACCTGCTGCTGGCAATGGTGCTGCTGACGACAGTCAATGCCGTTCAGGGATATTCCACCACAGGTATAGGACGTGTCGCGGAGCAGTCACCTGCAGCTGCAGCCGGATTGCAGCAGGGGGACAAAATTGTCGCCTATGATGGGAAACGCGTTTACCTTCCCTTTGATGTGGTCCAATTCCTGTATGTTTCAAAAGGAGCACCTG
>JAEZMC010000282.1 GCA_023435805.1 Bacillota bacterium
ACCGGATACTTGACAGAAGTTCCCTTCTGATAAGGCCTGCCGTAGCAAACGTAAATCAGCTGGTGGCCGTTATTGCAGCCAGATCCCCCGACCCGGATCTGCTGCTGTTGGATAAACTGCTGGTGACAGCGGAAAAAAATGAAATGAAGGCTATCCTGTGTATCAATAAAACCGATCTGGATACGGACGGCGGAAGAAAGCTACTGTACAAAACCTATTCGGATGCAGGCTATGAAGTGCTAGAAACCAGTTCCCGTGAAAACAGGGGATTTGAAGAACTAAAAGCTGCATTGAACGGCCGCATATCCGTATTTGCGGGACAGTCGGGCGTTGGCAAGTCCACCCTGCTGAACAGGGTAATGAATACCATGATGATGAAGACCGGCAGTCTGAGCGATAAAATTGACAGGGGAAAGCATACAACACGTCATGCGGAATTGATCTCACTGGAGGACGGCGGGTATGTGGTCGACACGCCGGGTTTCAGCTCTTTTGAGCTTTCCGGTTTGGAATATACGGAGCTCCAGCATTATTTCCCCGAATTCGGCAGATATATCCCGAACTGCAGATTCAAAGGCTGCAGTCATGTCAGCGAGCCTGACTGCGGCGTGAAACAGGCGGTTGCAGACGGGCAGATCAGCGAAGGAAGATATGGCAGGTACGTGGAGCTGTTTACATTATTAAAGCAGGAAGATGAAATGAAGTATAAAAAGGGAAAGGGAAAAGGATAGGATACGATGATAAAAATTGCACCTTCTATTCTGGCAGCAGATTTTTCAAAACTGGGAGAGGAAATCCTGAGAGTAGAGAAGGCAGGCGCCGACATGATACATATCGATGTAATGGACGGCCATTTCGTGCCCAACATCACCATCGGACCTCCCGTTGTCAAATGCCTGAGAAAGGTGACCAGGCTTCCCTTTGATGTACATTTGATGATAGAAAATGCGGACAGGTATGTGGAGAGCTTTATCGACGCGGGCGCGGATATTGTTTCGGTACATGCGGAGAACAATCCCCACATACACCGGACCATTCAGCTGATCAAAAGGAAGGGAGCGCGTGCGTCCGTCGTACTGAATCCCTCTACTCCGTTGAGCTCACTGGAATGGCTGCTGGGCGACGTGGATATGGTGCTTCTGATGACCGTGAATCCGGGCTTCGGCGGACAGAGCTATATCGAGGAGATGACGGAAAAGGTGCGTGTGCTCAGGAAGATGGCGGCTTGCAAGGGTATCAGGCTTGATATTGAAGTGGATGGCGGGATTGATCTTGAAAATATCCGCAGAGTCACTGAGGCCGGAGCAAATGTAATTGTTGCCGGCTCAACGGTATATAACGCGCCGGATACGGCCCAAATCATCAGCGCCCTGAGGGAAAAGGCTTTCGGGGGCCATATATGACGGGTGTGATCGTATGCGGCGGCCGTATAGAGGACTACAGCCGCATGAAAAGCTACTTCGAAAATGCAGGCCTTGTCATATCGGCGGATAGCGGTGCAAGACACTGCAGAAAATTTCAGGTGGTGCCGGATTTGCTGGTGGGTGATTTTGATTCGGTCAGTGAGGCCGATTATGCCGAAATGGCGGCGTTGGGAGTGGAAATTGCACGTTTCCCCGCGGAGAAGGATATGACCGACAGTGAGCTTGCAGTTGACACAGCCGTAAAACGGGGCTGCAATCGGATCATTTTGCTGGGCGTACTGGGTGAAAGGCAGGACCATTCCCTGTCCAACCTCTTTTTGTTAAAAATGCTGCTGGACAGGGGAGTAGAAGGTATTGTTGCAGATGAGCACAACGAAATCCGCTTAATTGACAAAAGCATTGTGCTGGAGCGCGAGGAGGGTGTTTATATAACGCTTCTCCCCCTTGCAGGAAACGCTGAGGGCGTTTCCACACAGGGTCTTTATTACCCGCTTGATAACGCGACACTGGAGATTGGTTCATCACGTGGCGTCAGCAATCAATTCTCTGCAGAAAAAGCGCGGGTGGATGTCCGGAAGGGCTATTTACTGGTCATGAAAACCAGGGATTGACCACACCGGTTATTTGTACTGTGCCGCCAGTGCTTCAAAAGCTTTCTGTGAATTTACAATGGTTTTTTCATCAACACAATAGGCCAGCCTGAAATGTCCGGGACAACCGAAGCCCGTTCCGGGTACGATGACCAGGTTATATCTGACAGCGGATCTGCAGAATTCAACATCATCGGGAACAGGAGACTCCGGAAACAGATAGAAGGCGCCTTCCGGCTTCATACAGCGGAATCCCGCTTTTGTTATAACGTCATAGAGCAGGTCTCTTCTTTTTTTATAGGCATCCACATCGACCACCGCTTCGAGCGATTCCGGCAGTATTCTCTGGAACAGTGCAGGCGCGTTGACAAAGCCCAGCGTCCTCGTGGCAAATATCAAACCGTCGACAAGCATCCCGGTATCAACCATGCGCGGATTGACTGCAATGAAGCCGATCCGTTCTCCCGGAAGCGAAAGGGATTTGCTGAAGGAGTTGACCATGACCGCGTTTTTAAATATGGTGAAGAGGGAAGGAACTTCAACATTGTCATAGATGATTTTATCATATGGCTCGTCGGAAATGATGCATATTTCCGTTCCGAATTCCCTTTCCCTGGCACTTGTTTTTTCCGCTAGCTTTTCAAGGGTGCTTCGGCTGTACACGGCGCCTGTCGGGTTGTTGGGCGAATTGATGATGATGGCCTTGGTCTTTGGCGTAATGGCCTCGTACAGCTTTTGCGGATCGGGCTGGAAGCTGGATGGATCCGTATTGACCAGAACAGCCTTCCCGCCGTGATTATCAATATAAAAAAGATATTCGGCAAAGTATGGAGCGAAAACGATGACTTCCTCCCCCGGATTCAGCAGTGTTTTCAGCACAACATTCATCGCTCCGCCGGCTCCGCACTCCATAATGACGTGACGGGCCTCCACCGGCACACCGGCGGTCTTTTGAAGCTTTGCGGCAACGGCGGCCCGCACATCGTGGTATCCGGCATTGCTCATATATCCGTGCATTTTCGGTATATCGGAAAGCACCGCTTTTTTCAAAGCTTCCTTAACAATTTCCGGAGGCTCGATATCGGGGTTGCCCAGCGAAAAATCGTAAACGTTGTCTGCACCGTATTGCTTGCGGAGCTTTTCACCCTCTTCAAACATAGCTCTTATCCATGAAGACCTGCTGAGATTGGCAGTTATTTTTTCTGAAACCATTGCAACCACTCCTGTTTTCGTTTTATTATACCGAATTAAAACGGCATATTTTCGCTTTCCCAATATGATATACCAAAATAAAGGAAATATCAATGGTGACCGCGGCGGCTGCGAAAGTTGGTCAAGCAGCTGTGCGAAGGCGGAATAGAGGCGGAATAGAGGCGGGGAATAGAGGCAGAATAGAGGCGGAATAGAAGCAATCAAACAAATTGACAGGAACACATGTTTGGTATAAAATGTTGCTTATTACTGTTGTCGGAAGGGGTGTCAATCTGTGAAATATCGTAAGCTGGGAAGAACGGGGCTTGACGTGGGCGAAATCGGTCTGGGTACCGAGTTCCTGTGGCATGAGCCGCTTGAAACAGTCCGTTCAGTGGTTGATGAGGCGATTGGAAACGGTGTGAATTATTTCGATCTGTGGATGCCTTCACCGGAGGTACGGGACAATTTTGGCACGGTTCTGAAAGGAAGAAGGGAAAAAGTCATACTGGCGGGTCATTTGGGGTCAACACTAAAGGACGGGCAATATTTCAGAACAAGAGACAAAGCGTTATGTGATCAGTATATTCACGATTTCCTCAACAGATTGGGCACAGACTATATAGACGTACTCATGCTGCATTTTATTGACGAGCAGGAGGATTTTGAACATGTAGCCGGAAATGACGGCATCCTGGAAATGGCGCTGAAACTTAAAAAAGAGGGAAAAGCACGGTTTATCGGCATGAGCAGCCATATTGCGCCTGTTTCGCTGAATGCAGTCAACTCCGGCCATATCGATGTTCTCATGTTTCCGGTAAATGCGGCGTTTGATGCATTGCCGGGAGATACGGAACTGGATGCTTTATGGAAAAAGGATTCCTATCTACAGCTGGGGGAAGGTGGACAAAAAACGGTTAACAGCCGGAAACAGCTTTATTATGCCTGCGAGAAGCAGAATGTAGGACTGATAGCCATGAAACCCTATGCAGCCGGCTGGCTGTTCAGCGATGAAAGCTCCTTGAAGCTTACACCTGTGCAATGCCTCAACTATGCTTTATCACAGCCTGGCGTATCCACAGTCGTACCGGGTTGCAAGAACGTCACCGAGATGAAGGCGGCATTGTCTTATCTGACCGCTTCGACTGAAGACAAGGATTTCAGCGGCGTGATAAGCCATACCGGGTGGAGCCTGAGAGGCAGCTGCATGTACTGCAATCACTGTCTGCCCTGCCCGTCGCGTATCGATATCGCCGCCACGACAAGAATAGCAGACAGTGCGGCTCACGGCGTTACAGAAAGCATCAGAAGAAAATATCATGAACTGGAAGTAAAGGCGTCGAGCTGTATACAGTGCGGAGCCTGCATGGAAAGATGTCCTTTTGGTGTCGATGTACAGGCAAACATGGAGAGGGCTGCCGGTCTTTTTGAGTAGCCGGCCCGACAGATAGTCATTTAAGCCTGTGCAGCAGCATTCCGGGATCGATTTCCGGATTTCCGGGAAGGAGCATACCGGGGTCGATTTCCGGGAAGCTGCACAGCCGAAAAATCCTACAGATACTCCGTTTTACCGTTCACTTTCAGAAGCTCCACAATATTTTTAACTTCCTGTGCCCGGGATTTTGGACAGATCAGCAATGCATCCTCTGTTCTGATAATGATCATGTTATCTACGCCAACCGTCGCAATCAGTGAGTTCCCGTAGACAATGG
>JAEZMC010000299.1 GCA_023435805.1 Bacillota bacterium
TCAAAATGAAGACGATGAAACTAGGTCCGTCGGATTTACAGGTACCGGTTATCGCGGTGGGGTGTATGCGTATCAACAGGCTGAGCAAGCCGGATGCGGAACGCTTCGTTAAAACGGCTTTGGAGGAAGGTGCAAACTTTTTCGATCATGCCGATATCTATGGCGGAGGGACCTGTGAAGAGATTTTTGCCGACGCGGTCGGAATGAACGGAAGTGTCCGCGAAAAGCTCATTCTGCAGTCCAAATGCGGTATTCGGAAAGGACAGTTCGACTTTTCAAGGGAACATATCCTGGCGTCTGTTGACGGCATTCTGAAACGGCTGAAAACGGATTATCTGGATGTATTGCTTCTTCACCGCCCGGATGCCCTGGTGGAGCCGGAGGAGGTCTCCGAGGCTTTTGATACTCTGCAAAGCAGCGGAAAGGTCCGCCATTTTGGCGTATCCAATCAAAACCCCATGCAGATGCAACTGCTCCAAAAGTCTATTAAACAGCCCATTTTGGCCAACCAGCTTCAATTGAGCGTCACCAACGCCACGATGATTTCTGCAGGCATCAATGTCAATATGCTGAATGATTCCGCAATAAACAGGGACGGAAGCGTGCTGGATTTTTGCCGGTTGAACGGCATCACCATCCAACCCTGGTCGCCCTTCCAGTATGGCTTTTTTGAAGGCGTATTCCTGGATAATGAAAATTTCCCTGAGCTTAACGCTGCAATCAATGAAATTGCAGCAAAATATGGAGTGACAAATACTACGATCGCGATAGCATGGCTTTTGCGCCACCCAGCGCGTATGCAGCCCGTGACAGGCACCATGAACATCGGACGGCTGAAGGATTGTATCAAGGCTGCAGACATTTGGCTGACCCGTGAGGAATGGTATACAATCTACCGTGCAGCAGGAAATATCCTGCCGTAAGAGCTTCACCGCATGAACCACTCAGGAGCGCGGCGCGGATATAATCCGTGCCATGCTCCTTTTTACAGCATCGTGCGGCATCGTTTTCGTTATTCGACACGTGTTCCGCGCTCTATTGCGATGACACCCGTACGTACAATCTCCCGGATGCCGAAAGGCTTGAGGAGATCCTCCATGGCCTGGATCTTGTCCTGACCGCCGCTCATTTCCAGTGTCATCGTCCGTATTCCCACATCCACCACCTGCGCCCTGAAGATCTCAGCAATGGTCATGATATCCTGTCTCCTGGCTTCAGGGGCTTCCACCATGATCAGCGCCAGCTCCCTGAGGACGGAGCTGTCGTCCGTGATTCTCTTCACCTTGATCAGGTTGGTACTCTCATTCATTTTGGCAATGACGGCTGTAAGCGCTTCCTCCGTGCCTTCCGTCACAATGGTGATCCGGCTTGCCGAACTGTTTTCCGTAGTACCTACTGCCAGGCTGTCGATGTTCAGCCCGGTTTCACCAAAAAATGCGGCTACCTTGGAAAGCACTCCCAGTTGATTTTCAACCCAAATAGAAAATATTTGCTTTTTCATGTTCTATTCTCCCACCTTGTTTTTATTGCCGGACGATTGAAGAAACGCCGGCTGGAATTACCGCAATACGCATTACCGCAGCGCAAGGGACAATATGATCGAGAAATACTTTGCTATGCTGTCATCCGCCCTGGAGGTGACCACCAACGGTACCTTTGCCCCTGTAAATATTGAACAGGACCGGGCTTTGTAAAGGAACGACAGGGTCTTGACCAGGATGTTGCCGGATTCAATATTGGGAACCATGAGTATATCCGCGTCCCCCGCCACTTCACTTTCTATGTTTTTGTGGAGTGCTGCATCCAGGTTGATCGCATTATCCATCGCCAGCGGACCGTCCACCCTGCAATTGACGATCTGCCCCCTTTGCGCCATCTTTGAAAGCGCAGCGGCATCCACTGTGCTTTCAATAGCCGGATTTACCACTTCAACGGCAGAAAGCACCGCTACCTTTGGTCGGTCTATCCCCAGCTTGATTGCGACATTGACCGCGTTCTGAATGATCTCCGCTTTTTGCTTGAGGTCCGGATTGATGTTAATCCCGGCATCCGTGACCAAAAGCAGCTTGCCGTAGGATTCTACTTCAAAAATGCCGACATGGCTGATAATATTTTTCGTTCTCAGGCCGCTTTCCTTGTCCAGCAGCACCCTTAGAAGCTCTGCGGTATGCAGGTATCCCTTCATGATAATGTCGGCTTCCCTGTTGTTCACCATATTTACAGCCAGACGCGCGCTTTGTGCGTCATCCAGCTCCTTGACGATATTCATTCTGGAGATATCCAGCCCCACTTCGTCGGCAATGCTGAGTATCTTCTCCTTGTCTCCTATAAGAATCGGCTCTACATAACCTTTTTCATATACTTCTTTAATGGAGGAAAGTACATTGTCATCATGCGCGGCGACAATGGCGATCCTGCCTTTTGGTTTTTCAGCGATTAGCGTTTCAAGCTTTTCAAGCTTTTTGATCATATGGGCCTGCACCCCCTGTTCCGGCAATGCCTCTATTCATAAATTTTTACTTCTTCCTCTCCTGTCATGACCCTGAGTCCTCCCTGTGCCAACGCCAGCATTTCATCCTCCCCAGGATAGACAACAACCGGTGCTATAAAAGCAACTCTTTCCTCGATATCCCTTACGATCTTTTTGCTGAAAGCGATCCCGCCTGTCAGCAGAATGGCTTCTACCTTTCCGGACAGTACTGCGGCACATTTGCCTATCTCCTTTGCTACCTGGTATGCCATGGCTGCCTGAACAAGCTGTGCCTGCCGGTCTCCTTCGGACGCGGCCTTCTCAACCCTGCTGGCGTCATTTGTTTCAAAATAGGCCACATACCCTCCCTGACCGGTTATTTTTCTATCGATATCTTCCTGCGTATATTTTCCACTGAAACACATTTCAATAACACTTTTAACAGGAAGTCCTCCTGAACGCTCCGGAGATAAAGGCCCCTCTCCGTTCAGGGCATTGTTGACATCGACGACCCTTCCGTTTTGGTGTGCTCCTACCGATATTCCTCCGCCCATATGGGCAACGATCAAATTGATGTCCCTGTAGCTTTTTCCGTTTTCCTTTGCATATCTTTTGGCCACTGCCTTCTGGTTCAGCGCATGAAAAATGCTTTTTCTTCTGATTTCCGGCAGCCCGGTTATCCGGGCTACTTCCTCCATTTCGTCCACCACGACGGGATCCGTTACGTATGCGGGGATATTCAAGGCTTCAGCAATCTCACGGGCAAGGATGCCGCCAAGGTTGGAGGCATGCTGCCCCTGCAGGCCGGCTTCGAGGTCGCGCAGCATGGCGTCGTTTACCATATAGGTCCCGCTTTCCAACGGCTTGATCAATCCGCCCCTTCCCACCACGGCATGGATTGTGCGAAGTTCAATACTTCTGTCCCTTAATGCCCGCAGGATAACCTCTTTTCTGAAGCTCAGCTGTCCGTATATATTGTTATATATGCCCAAATCCGCCGGGGAGTGCCGCAGCGTTTCCACAAACAACGGCGTCTCATCCTTATAGACACCAATTTTTGTGGATGTCGAACCAGGGTTGATAATCAGAAAGCAATACGACATGAAATCAACTCACTTTTTTATTGATATTATATATGGATTTGTATTGTGTAACAAGGAAAAATTACCATAGATACAAATACCGGTCATCGAGCCTCGCCGAGAACCGCAGAAAGCGAGGGGCAAAGCTGCAGTTAAGCGAAGAAAACGGCCTGCCCATAAGGAATAAGAACAAGCCGTCCTGCACGATATACTACCGGACCTGTATCCGTAAAAATCAGATGCCTGCCGCGTTTCTGGGAAGTACACAGGGTACCGGCGCAGGTATCTCGCAGCTGCTTGCCAGACGCTGGTGTTTTCCGTCCCTCGAAGCGGCAAGGATGCTGTTCATGATATCCAGGACATGATACGCCAGCTCGCCGCTTGCGCGATGCTTCCTTCCATTTCTCAAAGCATACGCCATGTCTGCCAGACCGATCCCTCTGCTGTTTTCACAGAATCCGTGCGTCAGGGGTACTTCCATCCACTCGCCCCTGTTAAAGCGGTTCACATAAACAGGCCCGCCGAAGGTATTGGGATCCGGCACGATCAACGTACCTTCACTCCCATAGACCTCTATCCTGGGAAGCTGTGATTTCCACACGTCGAAGCTGGTGATGACCGTCCCGACCACACCGTTTTCAAATTCCAGGATACCCGTGATATGAGTCGGGGTTTCCACTTTAATTTTCTCTCCGTAACGCTGGGAATTTCCTATTGTGCGCTCTTCGAACGACACTGCCGCAGTGCCGGTGACTCTGCGGACCGGCCCGAAAAACGACACCAGAGCGGACAGATAGTACGGTCCCATATCCAGCAGCGGACCGCCGCCCCTCTTGTAGAAAAAGTCCGGGTTGGGATGCCAGGCCTCGGGGCCGTGTGCCATCATAAATCCGGTAGCGGCCACCGGCCTGCCGATCCATCCGTCATCGATCAGCTTTCTGCAGGTCTGAAGCCCCCCGCCTAAAAAAGTATCCGGTGCGCAGCCTGTAAGCAGCTTCTTTTCCTCGGCTTTTGCAAGCACTGCTTTCCCGTCGTCGTTGAAAATAGCGAAAGGCTTTTCACTGTAAACATGTTTGCCTGCTTCCAGCGCTTTCATGCTGATTTCAGCATGTACTTCCGGTATTGTGAGGTTAAGAACAATCTCTACAGACGGATCCTGCAGCAGCTCCTCCACGGTACACGCTTTGGCAATGCCGAATTCCCGTGCCTTTACTGCAGCCCTTTCCGGTATGATATCCGAACAGATTGACACCTCCAGAACATCAAAGACTTCCCTGCAGTTTTTCAAATAAATGTCGCTGATATTGCCGCACCCGACAATACCTACTCTGACCTTTTCCATGGACGGCCTCCTTTATATGTATGCGGTTCACATATCCGCATCGCAGACAACTGCACTCCCGCGATACAGATATATCTCTTCCGACATATATACTATACAGCCTGGATAGCATTGTCGTAAACTACAATAATGGAATTTTATGTGCTATATACTTCTGATAAGGAATAAAAGGTTCAGACAGTTGTAAAAACCGGTACAAGCATGTTCTTCTTCACATCGAACAGCCCCAGTGTGGTAAGCCTCAGCTCCGGTATGACGGGAAGGCTTGCAAACGCCAGCGTCATGAAGGGATCGACTCCTTCGGGGATCCCCAGCGCCCTGGCAGCCTTATTCATTCGGTCGATACCGTCTGCCAGTTCGGCGGCAGGCAAATCGCTCATAAGCCCCGCAACAGGCAGCGGCAGTTTTTCCACAAGCTTTCCGCCGCAGACAATGGCATACCCGCCCTGCATTTCACGGACACAGTTGGCAGCAGCAGCCATGTCCCGCTCATTTGAACCGATCACGATCAGATTGTGCGAATCGTGGGATACGGAAGATGCAACGGCTCCCTGTTTCAAACCGTAGCCATGAATATATCCAAGGCCGATGTGGCCGGTACCGTGATGTCTTTCAATCACCGCCAGCTTCAGGATGTCCCTCTCCGCAGAGATCCCGTTGGTGGCGGCTGCATA
>JAEZMC010000335.1 GCA_023435805.1 Bacillota bacterium
CCCGGATAAACCTCCAGCCCGTCGTCCAATTTTATCAATTCTTTGAGCGAAAGCATCATTTTGTCGTGATCACCCGCACCGAGATCCGTTCTGCCCACGCCCTGCCTGAAAAGCGTATCGCCTGTAAATAGGCAGTTCTCAACCTTTATGCACATACTTCCAGGTGTATGGCCCGGTGCATGGAGTATTTCCAGCTGCAGCCCGACGAGATCCAGACTGTCGCCCGCCTTTACCGTCAGGTCAGCTTTTCCGAACGTTCTGCGGAGTCCGAAAATCGCCGCACCGTTCAACATGGGATCGCCAAGCAGAGGAGCATCCTCCTCATGTATCACCGTTTTACCGCCGCAGTTGCTGCGCAGCTCCTCCATTTGCAGAATATGGTCTATATGAGCATGGGTCAGAATGATATATTTCAATATCAGGCCCTGCTCTTCAAGAATTGCCCGGACTTCACCGAATTCCACACCGGGGTCTATCACCGCCGCTTCCCCTGCATTCCCCAATATATAACAGTTCGATGAAAACATACCGGTCATAAGCCGTTTTAAAAACATCATACCGTTACTCCCGTCCCGGATTCCGGACGGGCTTTGCATGGAAAGCAGCAGTCACCTCCCGTCATCCGTAATGTTATTGTTTGTTCCTTGTTACCTCAAATACACTGTCAACTTTTTTCAGCTTTTTAATGATTTTTTCCAGCTGTTCCGTATCATTGATCTCCAGCGTCAGGTTGATAATGGCGATCTGATCGCGCGTTGTCCTTGCATTGATCGCTTTCAAAGGTATCTTTGCTTCGCCGATGGCATTGGTGATTTCCATCAGCAGCGCCGTCCTGTCGTTGGCCATAACGGTAATATCCGCCTTGTAGGCTACATTGCTGGCCGTATACCATTTGACCTCGATCAGCCGCTCATCCTCGCTGCTGTTGTTCACCACGTTGGTACAGTCGCTCCTGTGAACGGAGACACCTCTGCCCCTGGTGATATAGCCGATGATATCATCACCTGGCACCGGATTGCAGCATCTGGACAGCCTCACCAGGCAATTGTCTATTCCCTTCACAATGACGCCGTTTTCGGGAACGCTTTTTCTTCTTTTATCCTTTTCCTTCTCCTGCTTGGCCAGCAATTCCTGCTCCAGTGCTTCTTCCAATTCATCAGGCTTCACCGTTTTACGGTATTCCTCCTTCAGCCTGGTTACGATCTTGCTGGCGCCAATACCGCCATAGCCGACGGCGGAAAACATATCGTCAATTGAATTGAAATTGAACTTTTTCAACATCAATTCGATCCATTCGTTCTTAAAAAGCTGGTTGTAGGTCAGGCCCTGCTTTTTCAGCTCCCGATCGACCGCTTCTCTGCCGCGCAGCACATTTTCTTCCCTGTTTTCCTTTTTAAACCACTGATTGATCTTGTTCCTCGCCTGAGAGCTCTTGACAATCTTAAGCCAATCACGGCTGGGACCGTGGACGTTGGCCGATGTCAGCACCTCCACAATATCGCCGTTTTTTAGAACTGTCCCGAGCTTTACGATTTCGCCGTTGACCCTGGCCCCCATCATCTTATTGCCGACCGCGCTGTGTATGGCATAGGCAAAATCGATGGGGTTGGAGCCCGCAGGCAGGTTCACCACATCCCCTTTAGGCGTGAAAACAAACACTTCATCAGCAAATAAATCTATTTTAACGGTCTCGACAAATTCATTGGCATCTCTTGCTTCCTTCTGCCACTCCAGCATCTGCCGGAGCCAAACCAGCTTGTTGTCCAGCTCGGATTCGCCCTCGTTCCCTTCCTTGTACCTCCAGTGCGCAGCAATACCGACCTCGGCAACCTTGTGCATGTCCCAGGTGCGGATCTGCACCTCAAAGGGCTGGCCTTCATGTCCGATCAGCGTCGTATGGAGCGACTGGTACATGTTGGGCTTGGGCATGGCAATATAATCCTTGAAACGCCCCGGCATGGGCTTATAAAGCTCATGTACGAGCCCGAGTACGGCGTAGCAGTCCTTTACCGAATTTACAATGACTCGTATGGCGAAAAGGTCGAAAATCTGGTCGAGGGTCTTGTTCTGCCGCTGCATTTTACGGTAGATACTGTAAAAATGCTTCGGTCTTCCGTCGATTTGCGTTTCGATACCGAGCTCTGTTGTTTTTTCATTGATTTCGTCCTTGATATGATTGATGAAGGCCTCACGTTCACGGCGCTTTTTTGCGATTTTTTCAACCAGGTCATAATATTCGGCGGGATGCAGGTAACGCAGGCATACGTCCTCCAATTCCCATTTCACCTTTGAAATACCGAGCCTGTGTGCAAGAGGGGCGTAAATTTCAAGCGTTTCGCGGGCTTTCTCGACCTGTTTTTCCGGCGGCATGTATTTGAGCGTATGCATGTTATGCAGGCGGTCCGCCAGTTTGATGAGAATCACACGTATATCCTTTGCCATGGCCATGAACATTTTTCTCAGGTTCTCTGCCTGCTGTTCCTCTTTTGTGGTGTAGGGTATCTTGTCCAGCTTTGTTACGCCGTCCACCAGAACAGCGACGTCTTCGCCGAACTGCTCCTTGATCTCCTCAAAGGTGCAGTTGGTGTCCTCCACCGTATCATGCAGCAACCCGGCAATAATGGACGTACAGTCCAGCTCAAGGTCGGCCAGAATATGGGCAACTTCAATAGGGTGGCTGATATACGGCTCACCGGATTCCCGAAGCTGCCCGTCATGTGCTTTTTTGGACAGTGAATAGGCCTTGTCCAGCAGGGTGAATGCACAGCCGGGATTGTATGCTTTGATTTTGTTGACCAGCTTATGATAACGGTTGTCCATCCGCCCGCCTCCAATCATGCTGCAGTAATTCCGCTTTTAGAATTTGACAAGGGAGCTGACCTTGTAGCCTTCCAGCTTTTTTCTCCCCTTCAGGAATTCCAGTTCAATGAAAAAAACCAGGCCGGCTACTTCCCCGCCAAGCTTTTCTACCAACTTGATGTTGGACTCGATGGTTCCGCCTGTCGCCAGAAGGTCATCAATAATAACGACCCTCTGCCCCGGCTTGATGGCGTCCTGGTGTATCTCCAGCACATCCGTGCCGTATTCCAGCTGATATTCCACACTGATCGTCTTGTAGGGAAGCTTTCCTTTCTTTCTGATCGGAACAAATCCCTTTTTCATTGCATCGGCCCGCGGCACTCCAAAAATGAAGCCTCTCGACTCGGGGCCGATAACCAGGTCAAAATCTCCCATTTCAAGCGCCAGCGCTTTCATTTCTTCAATACTCTGCTCAAGTGCTTCGCGATCTTGAAGTACAGTTGTAATATCGATAAAATCAATGCCCTCTTTTGGAAAATCCGCCACGTGTCTGAGTTTAGCCTTCAAATCCATAATATGTTAATCCTCCCCGGCCTGATATAATCAGGAATGTAATATTTTTGACCCAATGTCCCTAAGCTCCGTATACAGCCTGGATGCTTCAAGATCAACCTTTTTCGCTCCTGCTGCAGGCCATACGGCCATGCCTCTGCTGCCGACAGCCTCCATCGTCAGTAATCCAAGCTCTTCAAATATCTCCATGCATCTCTTCAGCTTGAAATAATTGAGCGCAACGCCATATGTCCCGGCAATCAGGGCACTTACGGAAAACAAATCCGTGAATTCCAGCCGTTTTTGCCCGATGCCCTGCCCGGAACGTTCGCATGTCTTGATATACCTGTACACGGCTTCAAGATCCTGCCGTTCGGGAATGAATGCAGACGGCTTCAGGTTATACTGGCCCCGCAGCTTGTAAAGCTCCTGCAGGCAATTGTTATATCTATTATAGTCATTTGACGCCGTAAAAACAATATTTTTGTCGAGAGCGATGAAAACGCAGGGTTTGATATCTCTCAGGTTCAGCTGGAGCCGCTCTGTTCCGTTCCAGCTGTTCACTTCCATCGTGAACAGCGCGTCAATCGCGTCACCTGCTGTTAGCCCGGCCTCCATCGTTCCCA
Organism: Bacillota bacterium; assembly: GCA_023435805.1. GTDB lineage: Bacteria > Bacillota > Clostridia > Acetivibrionales > DTU013 > JAEZMC01. The sequence continues at coordinate 3,978 of JAEZMC010000335.1, forward strand.
TACTGAAGCCTACGGCTTCAACGTTCAGGCTTCCGTCCCTGAGCCTGAGCTTCAGATGCTTCCCGGCACTCATCGTACGAATGCCTGCAACGGTAAAACCTGTATATCCGAATACAGGACCGGGATTTGAAGCGCCAAAAGGCTCCAGCCGCGCCAGCTGCCGTACGTTTTCAAGGGTTATGTCCTCCGTCTCCGGAAACACATCCACTTTAATGCAGGGCAGCAGGTCTGCCGCTGTCAGCACGCTATCCGCGTATTCATTCAGCATCGTCCTGAGCTCCTCTATCCTGTCTGCCTGTATGGTCAGCCCCGCTGCCATTTCGTGTCCGCCGAACCTGTCAAGCAGCTCCTGGCAGTGAGAAAGAGCCTTGAAGAGGTTAAAGCATTTCAAGCTTCGTCCGGAACCTTTGCCGACGCCGTTTTCTATCGAAATAACAAGGCATGGCCGATTATACCTTTCCAGTATCCTGGAGGCCACTATACCCACCACGCCGTGATGCCAGCCTTCCCCGCTGACCACCAGCACCTTTTCCCTCTCGGGGTCGAGCCGTTCTTCTATAAATGCCATTGCCTCGTTGATGATCTGATTCTCCATATCCTGCCGGGCTTTGTTTTCGCTGTCCAGCTCCTTCGCAAGCACTTCGGCAAGCACCCGGCTGTCTGCGGTAAAAAGGCCGACTCCCCTGAGCGCGCTTCCGAGCCTGCCTGCTGCATTGACTCTGGGAGCAAGCCCGAAAGCGGCTCCATAAGCTGACATGGGCTTGCCGCCATAACCTGCTGTCCGGATCAGTGCGTCCACCCCATGGTTGCTTGTATTTTCCATTGCCTTTAGTCCGTGCCGTGCAATGATCCGGTTCTCATCAAGCAGCGGCACAACATCCGCAATGGTCGCCAGAGCGGTCAGGTCCAGATATTTCTTGTATTCGCCTGTGCAATCGAGCTTATCACACAGTGCCTGGATCAGCTTCAAGGCGACGCCTGCACCGGCCAGTTCCTTGAATGGGTAGGTACAGCCGGGCTTGTGCGGGTTTAAAACCGCATATGCCTCCGGCAGGCTGTCCTTGCAATGGTGGTGGTCGGTAACGATGACCTCCAGTCCATTGTCCTGCAAGAGCCGAACCTCCTCTGTCGAGGTAATTCCGCAATCCACCGTCACCACCAGCGACACATCCAGCGTCTTGACTTTCTCAGCCGCCGCCATGGTGAGTCCGTAGCCGTCCGACATGCGGTCGGGTATATAGTATTGCACCTGCGCCCCCTGGGACTTCAGAAAGTTATACAGGATAGAAGTGCTCGCCACGCCGTCCACATCATAATCACCAAATATGAGTATTTTCTCTCCCGTTCGGACGGCAGCTGCGATTCTTGCGGCAGCCCTCTCCATGCCGTCCATCAGGAACGGATCGTGCATCCTGTTTAATTCCGGCTCCAGAAAGGCTTTCACCAGCTCGCCGTCCAGCATGCCGCGACTGACAAACACCTTCGCCAGCAGCCTGGAAATGCCGGCATCCTGTACCAGCTTTTCCACTATCTTATCATCTATATCCCTGTAAGCCCAAACCTTCTGCTGCAAACTCTCTTCCTCCTCCGATACGCCGGTGCTCCACCGGGGATTGATCCACGGGGACGGTTCTTCTGATCCATCGGGGATCCACGGGAACGGTTCTTCGATCCACCGGGGACGGTTCTTCTGACTCAACGATCGATCCACCGGGGACGGTTCTTCCTGACTCAATCCACGATCCACCGTCCACCGGGGACGGTTCTTCTGACTCAATCCAGATC
>JAEZMC010000078.1 GCA_023435805.1 Bacillota bacterium
CCTCATAACAGAAGCGGACGGGACACCTATTACCAGACCGAGTAATTTCAGCTGCTTCTGCAACGAAATCGTACGGAAAACCGAAAAAGGACTGAAAAACTGCAAGCTTTCCGACTCCATCATCGGGAGCTTGAGCCGGAACGGACCCAGGATGCAAAGATGTCTGAGCGGCGGCCTGATTGACGGCGGTGTCAGCATCGTCATTGGCGGCAGGCATGTTGCCAACTGGCTGGTAGGGCAGGTGTTGGACGAGGAATGCGATATCAATGAGCTAAATGCCTATGCGGATGAGATCGGTGCCGATCGCACCGAATTTACCGCTGCACTGCAGAAGGTAACTCGCATGTCCAAAAAGCAGTTTATAGGCATTTGCGATTTTTTGTACCTGACCGCTCAGCAGCTTTCCGATCTTGCGCTAAGAAATATTTTGCTGAGTGACGAGGTAAAAAGAAGGGAAGCAGCGGAACAATCCATCCGTGCGTTGAATACCGAGCTCGAAAAAATGGTATTGGATCGAACCTACCAGCTGGAAGAGATGAATGCCGAGCTGGAAGAGATGAATGCCGAGCTGGAAGAAAACAATGCGCTGCTGCAGGAGGAAATTACCGAACGCACCAGGGTGGAAGAAAGCCTGAAAAATTCGATTAAAGAAGCCGAAAGCCTGTATAATGAGCTCCATGTCATGAAAATGAAGCTGGAAGACATGGTAACGATGCGAACGAAGCGAATGCAGGAAATTAATGCGGAATTACTGGAAACCAATTCATTACTGGAGGAAGAAATATCCGAACGGAAAAGAGAGCTTGCATTTCGAATGGAAGTCGAGGATGCTCTCAGAAAGTCAAAGCATGAAGCGGAACAGGCCAATATCGCCAAAAGTCAGTTCCTGGCCAATATGAGCCATGAGATCCGGACTCCGATGAACGGAATCATCGGTATGACAGACCTCGTACTGCTTACGGAGCTAAACCAGGAGCAGCGGGAATTTCTCACCACCGTCAAATCATCGACCATCTCACTGCTAAGAGTATTAAACGATATCCTGGATTATTCCAAAATCGAAGCTGGTAAAATTGATCTGGAAAAAGCTCCGTTTGACATTCGGAGAACCGTAGGCGAAGTGGTGGACTTGTTTGCTGTCGCTGCAAGGCAAAATAATATCTATCTCCGGGTAAAAATGGACGGAAGGATACCGGTGAGCCTGGTCGGCGACTCTGTGCGGCTCCGGCAGATCCTTTCGAATCTGGTGGGCAATGGCGTAAAGTTCACGGCCCACGGCGGAGTTACGATTCATGTTGATGTAGTTGAGATCAAGGAGGGCTGTATCAATTTAAAGTTTGTCGTATCCGATACCGGCATCGGGATTTCGGAAGACAAACAGGGCAAGCTTTTTGAAAGGTTCAGCCAGGTTGACGAATCCAATACCAGACGGTACGGAGGTACGGGCCTGGGACTTGCGATTTCGCAGAAGCTGGTTGAAATGATGGGTGGACAGATAATTGTGGAGAGCAGGGAGGCCGTAGGAAGTCATTTCAGCTTTACAGCGCTTTTCGGGCTCCCAGAGGACGCTGAAACCGCTTCCGGTCAATGTGCTGCAAATCATGTTATTTTTGAACCCATGCATTCAAAAAAAGTCTTACTTGTCGAGGATGATGAGGTGAGCCGAAATCTGGCACTGATTCTCCTGAAGAAAAAGGGAGTGAATGTTGTCACGGCAGATAACGGGAAACAAGCCATCGACTTATTTGTAAAAGAGCGTTTCAATCTGATCCTGATGGATATCAATCTACCTTATTTGAATGGTTTTTCCGCTGCCGCCGTCATCCGCCTGAAGGAGAAGGCTACGGGTACGTATACGCCGATTATTGCCATGACTGCATATACGCTGGACGGGGATCGGGAAAAATGTATGGACGCGGGTATGGATGATTATATTTCCAAGCCGATCGATATTTTCGAATTCAATTCCAAAATGGACAGGTGGATGAAGGAGCTTTAATACCTTCATTAACCGTTCCGCCATCTCATTCTAACATGGGTTGCACCTTCCATCCAACAGACCTGGAGGGAGCATTTCTTTTTTTCATACAAAAAATGCATTAATAAGTATAAAAAACAGATATTGACAAGGAAAATACAGGGTATTATAATATGTGTAATGAGGTGAGTGAAAATTCACTCACCGAGGAGGTAATATGTTAAAAGGGTTTCCGTCGAGAAGAGACAGTATCATCATGGCAGCAGTCGATATCATAGACGAAAGCGGCATAAAAGGCCTGTCTACCAAGGAAATTGCCGCCAAGCAGGGGATTTCGGAGTCTATCCTATACAAGCATTTTAAAAGTCTTGACGAGGTTCTCACCGCAGTTATCGAATACTTCTCGCAATTTGATGTCATGATTATCAACACGGTATTGAAACGGGATATTCCGGTCAAGGAAAAGGTGCTTGAGTATACACGGTCTTTCATAGGACTGTATGAGAGCTACCCTGCACTTGCCTCCATTTTGCTCAATTATGAGCCTTTAATGCATTATGACCATATCAGGCCTAAAATAACTGAAATCATTACAAGAAGGGCTGGTTTTATCGAACAGGTGATTGAAGCCGGACAGAGAACGGGTGAAATCAGCAGCCGTTTTACGCCTCAGGAGCTGACAGACATTATTAAGGGTACGATCAGGACGATGATATTAAGATGGAAAATGTCGGGGTATTCTTTCCCATTAAAAGACAGCTTGCTTGAAACAATACAAAAGGTGCTTGACCAATACGGCAGCCAGAACAATATGTGATTTTATGAGGTGATTCAATTGTCGAAATTATCCCATGAACCGATGCTGGAAATGTTTATATTTGAAACTGCCCAATTAATCGAGCAGCTTGAGGAAATCATCATTAAAAGTGAAAGAACAAATTCCTATACAACAACGGAAATTAATGAAATATTCAGAATGATGCATACTATAAAAGGCTCCTCCGCAATGATGCTATACAATAACATTTCAGTTCTTGCACACTCACTGGAGGACCTTTTCTACTTTATCCGTGAAAAATCGCCGGCAGCAGTTCCCTTCGAAAAGCTTACCGATTTGATACTAAAGGGACTGGATTTTATAAAAACCGAGCTGGCCATAATTGATGACGGCGGAATATCATGTGCAGACGCCAATACAATCATTGAAGAAATAGGGACATTTCTTTCCGAGCTGGAAAAAACGGCTTCAGCGTCAGAAAAGGTGATAAAGGCGGAAAATGCACCATCTCTTCAGAACCAGAAGTATTACATCAGTTCGTTAAACGTGCAGGAGACTTCGGTCCTCAAGGCCTACAAAGCAGTCGTTTATTTTGATGAAGGCTGTAATATGGAAAATGTAAGGGCATTTACCGTCGTTCACAATATAAAGGAACTTGTACAGGACATGCTATATTTTCCATCCGATATCATTGAAAATAATAAATCGGAGGAAATAATTCGGGAAAACGGCTTCAAAATCCTGTTCAGGACGGAGTATTCACTGGAAACCATCCGCGAATTGCTGCTGCAAACCATTTTTTTAAGGCACCTGGAGCTGGAAACGCTTGACGGAGATGAGGAGACAGCCCTGTTTCAAAGCGCGCAAGCAACGGTAAAAAATGAAGTCTTGAACCATGCTGAACATGCCGACCACGACACGGATGTAGAGGCGGCCTCCAAAAACCTGAATCAAAGCATGATCAGTGTCAATATTGCCAAATTGGACAAGCTGATGGACCTGGTAGGCGAAATGGTGATCGCAGAGGCAATGGTCATTCAAAATCCCGAATTGAACGGATTGAAGCTTGGTGGTTTTCATAAGGCCGCAAGGCATTTGCACAAAATAACCGGTGAACTGCAGGACATTGTGATGTCCATTCGCATGGTACCCCTGACGGGCACCTTCCACAAAATGCACCGGATCGTGCGGGATATGGGCAGGAAGCTGGGGAAGGAAGTTGAACTGGAGCTGGTCGGCGAGGATACGGAAGTAGATAAGAATATCCTTGAACACATCTCTGATCCCCTCATGCACCTTATCAGAAATTCCATTGATCACGGTATCGAAGCCCCGGAAGACAGATTATGCTGCGGAAAGCCCCAAACAGGCGTTATCACTCTGGAGGCCGGTAATGCAGGAAGCGAAGTGCATATTACAGTCAGAGACGACGGGCGCGGTCTGAACAGGGAAAAAATACTGAAAAAGGCCGAAGAAAACGGACTGATCAAAAAAAAGGCTGAAGAATTGAGCGATGGAGAAATATTCAACATGATTCTCCTTCCGGGGTTTTCAACCAGGGAATGCATATCTGAATACAGCGGCCGCGGCGTCGGCATGGATGTGGTGACAAAAAACCTGGAAAAGGTCGGCGGGACGATACAGATTGAAAGCATGGAGGGCAAAGGTACGGCCATGGCCATGAAAATCCCGCTGACGCTTGCAATCATCGACGGTATGAATATCCGGGTCGGCAATTCCTGCTATACCATACCGACCACATCCATTGTAGAATCCTTCCGCCCCGGGCCGGGGGAAACGATTACGGACCCCGACGGCAATGAAATGATCATGGTTAGGGGTAAATGCTATCCGATACTCCGTCTTCACAGACATTTCGGAGTGCAGACCGGGATTACAGAATTTTCTGAAGGCATATTGATTATGGTAAGCGACGGGAACAAAACACAGTGCATCTTTGCGGATGAACTGCTGGGACAGCAGCAGGTTGTAGTAAAAGCACTGCCCGGATATATAAGGCGCTTTCACGCACTGAAGGGGCTGGCCGGCTGTACATTGCTCGGTAATGGTAGCATCAGCCTCATACTTGATATTGGTGTACTTTTGGATTAAGAGAATAACCGTATGCAGTAAAAAACTTTTATGAAAGGAGCAGTTGCATGTCTCAGATAATGGCAGGAAGCATGGCAGAACAGGAGGAGAATACGCAGAAAGGCAAATATCTCACTTTTTTATCCGGTAATGAGGCCTATGGTATTGAGATCATGTATGTGACGGAGATTATCGGGATTCAGGAAATTACCGGGATTCCGGAGCTGCCGCCTTATATACGGGGCATCATCAATCTGAGGGGCAAGATCATACCTGTAATGGATGTAAGGCTTCGTTTCAGGAAACCGCCCCAGGAATATAACGATAGGACCTGTATCATTGTTGTGGATATCCACGGCACGTCTGTAGGGCTGATTGTGGACAGCGTATCGGAGGTGCTGTCCATTCCCGATGGCGATATCGTACCGCCGCCGGATTTAAGCAAAGGATACGGCCGGTATATCAAAGGCATCGGCAAGGTGGGAAATGATGTGAAGCTGATACTTGATTGCAGTACTCTGCTGAATGAAGACGAAGCTGAATTATTGTCAGATTATAATTGATGGGGAGGAATAAATAATGAAGTGGTTTTACAATTTAAAAATTGCAGTAAAGCTTATCACAGGATTTGTGCTGGTTGCGCTGATCGCTGCAGCGGTGGGTATCGTCGGTATATCAAACCTGAAGAAAATAGCGACAAACGATACTGAGCTGTATACGAAGGCAACGGTTCCCATTTTGGAAATGGCAGAAATTTCAACCGCTTTCGAAAGGATGCGTATTTATATTAGAAATGCGATCCTTGCTGAGGAGCCGACTGATATCGAAAGCAATATCAATAAAATCAACGAACAGAAGCAGACGATCGCATCAATCATGCCCGAATTTAAAACAACAATCCTTACGACGGATGGAGAGAAAGCTTACAATGCTCTTTCCGGCGCGCTGGAGACCTTCTATCCTCATCTGGACAACATCATAGCCGCCGCAAAAGCAAACAATGACAGTGAAGCGGTACGGCTGATCGGTGAAAAAAGCGATGCGGGCATTGCAGCAAAAGCAATACAGGTGGCCATTGCCAATCTGGAAGATATGAAAAAAGCCATTGCAGAGGAAAAAAGCGAAAGTAATACGGCTGCGGCGAATACCGCCATTACGCTGATGATTATTGTAATAGCGGCGGCGGTAGCGGTTGCCATCATTCTTGGTCTTTTTATCAGCAATACGATCAACAGGCCGGTGGGAAAACTGGTTGAAGTTTCGAACAAGCTAGCCGGGGGCGATTTGAACCTGGAAATTGAGGTAAATACAAAGGATGAAGTCGGCGCATTGGCTCACGCCTTTAAAATCGCCGCTGAAAACATCAACGAGGCCATGTCCAATATCGATGCCGCCTCCGAACAGGTGGCAGCCGGCGCGAAACAGGTCTCCGATTCGAGCATGGCTCTTTCGCAGGGCGCGACGGAGCAGGCAAGCTCAATTGAACAATTGACGGCATCTCTTGAGGAGATTTCTTCCCAGACCAGGCTGAATGCAGAAAATGCAAACCAGGCCAATGAGCTGGCTGAAATGGCCAAATCCAATGCTGTACAGGGAAATGTGCAGATGAAGGAAATGCTGAAAGCCATGGAAGAAATAAATGAATCCTCTGCCAATATTTCGAAGATCATCAAAGTGATTGACGATATTGCTTTCCAAACCAACATCCTCGCGCTGAATGCCGCAGTTGAGGCAGCCAGGGCAGGCCAGCACGGTAAAGGGTTTGCCGTTGTGGCGGAAGAAGTGCGGAATCTAGCGGCAAGATCGGCCAATGCGGCAAAAGAGACAACGGATATGATAGAAGGTTCCATAAAGAAAGTAGAAGGCGGGACGAAAATAGCCAATGAAACTGCGACTGCTCTGAATAAGATCGTCGAAGGTGTTTCAAAGGCTGCCGGGCTGGTCGGTGAAATAGCCGTTGCTTCCAATGAGCAGGCTTCCGGTATTGCACAAATCAATCAGGGAATCATACAGGTATCACAGGTCGTTCAGACCAATTCGGCGACGTCGGAGGAAAGCGCGGCTGCAAGCGAAGA
>JAEZMC010000385.1 GCA_023435805.1 Bacillota bacterium
TATGGCAGCACTGCTGCGGCAGAAAAGGATCCTTCCTGCTGGGATATCAGACTCTGGGGCATGGGTGCGGCCGGCTACGCAAAAGAAGCGGCAGCCGCCGAAGAAAACATCAGGCAATGGCTGGAGCGGGATGGCAAGGACCGTACCGGGGCTGCGCCTGCAGTTCAGCAAAAAGATGCCAAGCCGGTTTCCACCGCAATGCCGGAAGCAGACGCTTCAACCATTGAAGCCGCGGACCTGGTGGCTAAAAATGCAGCCATTACCCGGGAAGAGGACGCTTATTCCGTGGAGCAGCTGATTAAAAGACTGGAGTGGAAATACCCATACGGCATGCTGTCGGGTATTCCTGCAAAGCTTTCCGTTACCGAACTGAAAAGACGGTTTTCTGAAGAAAGCGAAGAGTCTTCTGTTCCGTTTATTCAGCCCATGGCGGAAAGGCCGTTGTTCATGGAACCCGCAAAGGGGCTGGGCGCGGCCAGAAGAGGCTCCGTCATGCATTTTGTTATGCAGCACATCGAGCTTTCAAGGCTGGCTGAGGAAAGGCAAGCTTTCGGGCTGCACCGGGACAGCGGAATGGTAGGTGCCAATGACGGTTTGTTACCGGAGCTTGAGGCACAGCTGGCCGCCATGGCAGCGCGTGAACAGCTGACGGCTGCCGAAGCAGAAGCCGTGGATATCAGAGCCATAGCAGCCTTTTTTGGGACACCTGTCGGAACGCGTATGTTATCCGCCGCTTCTGTATATAGGGAGACAGCGTTCAACATCGAAATCAAATGTACTGAAATATACCGGGAATTGCCGGAAGGGCTTTCCGGCGGTGAAACACTGCTTCTGCAGGGTGTGATCGACTGCTGGTTTGAAGACGCAGAAGGTCTCGTCCTGCTGGATTATAAAACGGATTATGTGCCTGCGGGCGGGTCCGGCCTTATCAGGGAACGGTATCGGCTTCAGCTGGAATACTATACGCGGGCGCTGGAAAGAATAACCGGCCAAAAGGTAACGGAAAAATATCTATACCTGTTCCACAGCGGTGAACTACTGAAGTGTTGAGCAAATATTCGCCGGTGGTATTATTTCCGCCGGCGGTATTATTTCAAGATAAAAATGCCGGTTACCGGGTTGTGGTCGCTGTTTTCAAAACCAAGACCGATCCCCTTCACACTGCGTATGTCCACATTGGGTGACACCAGAAAGCCGTCGATTACCGATGTGAAGTTTACACCTTGCTGATATGCCTTTGCAACAGTTCTGTTGGAGGGGACAGTTCCGTCCACACCCCATTTGAAGCCGGCCGGTGTGAAATCCTCCGGAAGGCTCTGCAGCCAGAAAGGCCAGTCTTCCTCCGCACTGAAACGGGACGCGTCCGTGTCCGGCAGCTGGTGGTTCCAGTCGCCGCCTGTTATGACGTAGTTTCCTTTGGCATACTCGCCTGTGATATATGCCTTAAGAAAAGCCAGCTGCTTCTTTCTGATTTCGCCGCCCTTGTCAAAGGCGGAGAGGTGGGAATTGATCAATACCAGTTCCTTGCCGTCCTCCACAGGGATCCGGTTTTCGATAAAACACCTGTCCAGCTCAAACAACTGAACGGGCCATTTTTCACTCCCCGGATACTGGTATCGGGCGGCTTTTGAAGTAGTATACCGGTTAAAGGTAACAAGACCGGAATCGACTGCGCCCATAGGATGCAGAAGCGGTACGGGTACCCAGGGCACCTTGTAGTTCTGCCCGAAGGTGCTGCTGTATTCCTTCAGCGTCGTTTCCATATATTTCAGCTGGTTGACTTTATAGCTTCGTGATGAGTTGATATCCAGCTCCTGTAGAAGAATTGCATCTGCATTTTGATCCGCCAGGAAAGCGGCTATTTTCTCCAGATTGACCATGGTCTGCGCTTTGCTGGCAGATCTCGACCCGGTACCGCCGTCCATGAAAAAGTCCTGATTTTTATCCAGACCGCAGTAACCGATATTGAATGTCACGATGGACAGCTCCTGTCCTTTTTTAAAAGTATCTGTGCCGTTATTCAGCACCGGCACGCTCGTCTCCACTCCGGGCCGGTAGTCTGTAACCGTCAGAAAGACAAGCAATACCGTAAACAGCAGTGTAACTGCAAGGATGGCAAATGTAACCGCCTTGAAAATTTTTCCGAGCATGAGACCACCTCCATGGTATATTTATATACAGGCAGTCAGAAATTACCGGACTACTTAAATTTTACTATCATTGTCAGCGCCCCGCAATATGCATGTCGATTTTATTTACCTCTTGTTTGTGCAAATTGTCCGTCCTCATCCGTTCCTGTACCAAAACGCATTCCGGTATGATACAATAAATAACTGTGGACAAACTTCAGCCGCGGCTATACGATGAGCTTCCACGATAAAAATTGCCAGGCGTGGGATATCGTAACGATGGAACATTTTACTGGTTTACACGGTCTAGATAGGCAAATAATATAAAAGCCGGAGTCAAAAAGGCAGCTTATTTCCGGAATGACCGGCAGATACGAATGATTGGAGCAGGAAAATGAACAGCAGAAAAAGAAGTTGGTTGAAAGCAGCAATGATTGGAATAGCCCTTGCGGTCATACTGCAGGGCTGCGGAACGAAGGCCGGCTCCGGCGGGGGCGCAGCAGCGGAGACCACGGCAGCAGAAAGTGCAACGAAACAAACCGTGGCACCACAGCAGACTCAAACGGAAAATGGCGGTTCACAGGGACAAAACGGCGAAAGTACGGCAGGTACCGGTACGGATGGCACCGGGAAGGATCAGGCAGCAGCGAAGCCCATTGACCTGAACACCGTGAAGCCCAACGAATCCGGCAGGATTATGGTGGTCATGTTCCACAATTTTGTAGAAGAGTATGTCAAGGGTGACAAGGCGTACACAACGACCTTCGGCGCTTTTG
>JAEZMC010000093.1 GCA_023435805.1 Bacillota bacterium
CACTACAGCAGCGCATACGATGTGGCGTTGATGTCCAGAGAGCTGCTGCTGAAGCATCCCGAGATCACTGAATTTACAAAAACCTGGCAGGCCAAGTTCCGTGACAATGTTCCCGGAAAAAAAGCCATTTCGCTGGACAATACAAACAAGCTGGTGCGCTTTTATGAGGGCACGGTAGGCTTGAAAACAGGGTACACCGAAATCGCCGGGCACTGTTTGTCGGCTTCCGCGGTGCGGAACGGGCAGCAGCTGATCTCCGTCGTGCTGGGGGAACCGGATTCGAACACCCGGTTTGCGGAAAGCCGAAAGCTTTTGGATTACGGCTTTGCAAACTTTGAGACCACACAGGTGAACAGCAAGGGGGAAGAGGTGCAGGAGGTACAGGTCAAAAAAGGCATGCAGCCCACAACGAAGGCCATATTTAAAGAAGATGTCAAACTGCTTCTAAAAAAAGGGGAAAAGGGCAATATCGATCGGGTTGTCAAAATCAAGGAGAATTTGATCGCCCCGGTTAAAGCAGGGGAGAAGATCGGGGAAATGGTTTATATGATTTCGGGAAATGAAGTGGGAAACACAGATCTGGTTGCGGCCAACAGTGTACAGAAGGCGTCCTTTGTCCGATTATTCGCCAATATGCTTCAGGAATGGTTTGGAATGGGCAGATCGAGGGAATGATCGGATAATGCAAGCTGATAAAACGTCTGCGGATGCAGTAAAATATCACTGCATTGCAGACGTTTTTATGTTAGTCTGGTATAATAATGTAAGAACGCTAAAGCTCCAGGACACCGGAAGCATGCTTTGTCCGAAAGCTTTATCATGTAGGGAGAATGTTGAATGGGCGGCAATTTATTTATTTTTATATATGCAATACCTGCCATATTGCTATCACTGAGCTTTCATGAACTGGCACATGCCTATGTATCATACAGGCAGGGCGATCCTACGGCTAAAAACCTGGGGAGGGTGACGATGAATCCGCTGAAGCATCTTGACCCGCTGGGTACACTGATGCTGCTGGTATCCATGTACTATGGCAGCGGTTTTGGATGGGCCAAACCCGTACCGATCGACCCCTCCTATTACCGTAACCACAAGCGGGGCACTATCCTGGTAAGTCTGGCAGGTCCGTTGTCAAACCTGCTGCTGGCCTTGATTTTTGCTTTCCCGATGGCTTATATTGCTTTACAGAACAACATCACTACCGATGCGATTTTCAACAGCAGAGCGTGGATTTACGGTACGGATTTTTCCGCACAATCGGTGTTGTTTAACATCTGCAGGTTCTTTTACATGATCAACATCGGCCTGGCCATATTCAATATTATCCCGGTGCCTCCGCTGGACGGCTCCAAGGTATTGACGGCCGTACTTCCCGCAAGAACGTATTTCCGGATGATGCAATATGAAAATTACATCGGCCTGGCGTTCCTTGTGCTCATCTTTGCCATGCCCGGTTTGCTGTATACGGTTATGTCACCGTTCAAAGCGGCTGTTGAAGCCATTTTGAGGCTGGTTGTCATGCCGGTGCTGGGGCTGGTTTCGTAAGTAATGCGTGTGTAGCCAATCCTTGTAATAAATAAGTTGACAGAGGATATTTAAATATTTACAATTGAGAAACAAGAGGATAAATCTGCAACAGACAAAAACATCTGCAACGGAGAGTGGAAAACAATGGAGAAGGGGACCATACTAAGCGGCATGAGACCTACCGGAGCACTGCATCTGGGCAATTATTTCGGAGCTTTGGAGAACTGGGTCAAGCTGCAGGAGGAATACAACTGTTATTTTTTCATTGCCGACTGGCATGCATTGACGACCGGTTACGAAGACACTTCCAATATAAAATCAAATATCAATGAAATGGTGATAGACTGGATCAGCGCAGGGCTTGATCCGGAGAAATGCGTCATGTTCAGGCAGTCTGCTGTCAAGGAACATGCGGAGCTGCATTTGCTTTTTTCCATGATTACACCTCTGTCCTGGCTCTACAGATGCCCTACCTACAAGGATCAGCTTTCACAGCTGAAGGATAAGAATATTACGACGTACGGCTTTCTGGGCTATCCCTGCCTTCAGGCTGCCGATATTTTGATGTACAAGGCCAGCGCCATCCCGGTGGGTGAAGACCAGATCCCGCATGTTGAGCTGACCCGTGAGATTGCCAGACGCTTCAACTACCTGTTCGGCGAGGTGTTTCCGGAGCCGGCGGCCAAGCTGACAAAGGCGAAGGTACTGCCGGGCACGGACGGCAGGAAAATGAGCAAGAGCTATAACAACACGATTGCCCTTTCCGATGATCCGGAAACTGTCCGAAAGAAGGTCATGGCCATGATCACAGATCCCGCAAGGATCAAAAAGGATGATCCCGGGCATCCGGAGGTTTGTTCCGTTTTTGCTTTCCACAAGATTTTCAATGAGGAAGGCGTTGAAGAGATCGAGCAGCTTTGCCGTTCAGGCGGCATAGGCTGTGTCCAGTGCAAGAAGAGGCTGGTTGAAAAGATGGCGGAAAAGCTGACCCCGATTTATGAAAAACGTCAGGAATTGATTAAGCGACCGGAATATATCAGGGAAGTCATAGAAAATGGCAATGCCAATGCTAAAAAAACGGCTGAGAAGACCATGGCCGATGTCCGGCAAGCAATGAAGATAGACTGGTAGCAGCTTTTGACAAACCGGAGCATTTTGATGAATCCACGGAGGGCTGAGCTTGGAGAGCGCACTGACAAACGCCTGTAAAATAAAAATTGAAAACTTTGAAGGCCCGTTTGATCTGCTTTTTCATTTGCTTGAAAAAAACCAGTTCAGTATCTATGATATTCCCATAAACATCATAACCGACCAGTATATGGAGTACTTGTTTGCCATGCAGGAGCTGGACCTGGAAGTGACCAGCGAATTCCTGGTGATGGCGGCCACGCTGCTGCACATCAAGTCAAAAATGCTGCTTCCTTCCAAAAAGGAAGAGCAGCAGGAAGAGACGGATCCCCGGGAAGAGCTTGTATTGAAGCTGCTGGAATACAGGAAATTCAAGGAGTCTTCCGAAATTCTCCGACAGCGTGAAAAAGAGTGGACGCAGGTGTATTACAAGCTCCCGGAGGCGATTGCGTTCAGTACGAGGGAAGAAACGCTGGAGCTAATACCGGAAGAGCTGAAGAGAATTTACACGGAGCTTCTGGCACGCAATAAGAAAAAGATCAACCCCAACGTAAGCGGCATGAATCGGATCATCCAGCACGAAAAGGTTTCTCTCCGCAGCAAGATGCGTGAAATTGTCAGAGCACTGCTGAATAAGGGGCGCATCAGATTTTCAGAGCTTTTTTCGTTAAAGCAAAAATCGCCTCTGGATGTTATTACGGGGTTTATGGCAATACTGGAGCTTGCAAAGCTGAAAAAGGTAAAGCTGGAACAGCGGAGGCAGTTTGACGACATCTATATTCACAAGGCCGGGCCATCGCTGGACCTGGCTCAGTTTGAGAAGGAACAGATGGACATTATGGCGTAAGCTGTATAAGGAAGGCGTGTAAATGGAAATCAGGGAAATGGAAGCAGTGATTGAGGGGCTGTTATTTGCGGCCGGTGATCCGGTGCCGCTGGAAAAGCTGGCGGAAATACTGGAGCTGGACAGAAAGACAGCCCGATTGATATTGGGCAACATGACGGTTTCCCTCCAAAATGCAAAAAGGGGGATCATGCTTCGCGAATTGAACGGCAGCTATCAGCTCTGTACGAGAGCCGAACATGCGGATTATATCAGAAGGCTGGTTGAGCCAAGGCAAAAACAGGCTTTGTCGCAGGCGGCCTTCGAGACCTTGTCCATCGTTGCCTACAAC
>JAEZMC010000402.1 GCA_023435805.1 Bacillota bacterium
GAAAGCAAGAGGCCGGCAGCAGCCGGGAATAAATATTCATATTGAAATTCCTCTCCATAAACATTAATATTAATGCAGATGGAATAATAATGCTTTATCCAAAGAAAAAGCCGCAAGCTAAATTCACCTTTAAGAAAATCTTCAGCCATCCGGCAGTGAAACCAGGGCGGTGTTGCATTTGGGGTACAGAAGGAACTATGTTTTTATTACCGCAATAATTTTGATGGAGAATGATGTCAAGCAAGCGACTGCATCCAGTTTAAGAAATTCAAGGTTGTCGGTTAATTAAGGGGGAGCGAATAAACATCATGGCAAATAAAAATTATCCGTTATATGAAACGACTGTCTTTGAAGATTTCAGGATCATGACCGAAAATGTAGCAAAGAAATATCCCAATAGAACAGCCATTTCCTACAAAAAAAACCCTAAGGACAGGGAAGCCATAAAGGTAACCTATGCGGAGGCGAGGGACTACATCCGCAATATGGGAACAGAGCTTATTTCCATGGGATGCAGGGACAAACATGTTGCATTGATCGGCGAGAGTTCCTATGAGTGGGTTTGCTCCTACTTCAGCCTCATGTCCATCGGTGCGGTCGTCGTACCGGTTGACAAGGACCTCCCGGTTGAGGAAATGGCGGGGATTTTGAATATTGCAGAGTGTGAATTTGTGTTTTACAGCACGGCCATAGAAGCCAGGATCGAAGCGCTCAGGGGGAAAGTTCCCGGCCTGAAAACCTATATTTGCATGGGTGAAACGAAAATGGACGGTGCGCTGAAGCTGTCCGATATCGTTATCAAAGGTGGAGAACGCTATGCAAACGGCGATCGTTCCTACTACGACTACGAAATAGACCGTGAGCGGATGGCCACGATTGTCTTCACTTCGGGCACGACCGGTAAAGGTAAGGGCGTCATGCTCTCGCAGAAAAATATTGTAACGGACATGACACAGGGAATGTACAACTTCGCCATAACACCCAAGACCATGAACGTGCTGCCTCCTCACCACACCTTCGGGTCTACCGTGAATTTCGTCGGGCACTATGCGCAGGGCTCTGAGATTTATATTTCCAGCGGCCTTAAATACATAGCGGAAGAAATGAAGGAGCAAAAACCGTCGCATCTGGTACTGGTACCTCTGTTTGTGGAAACATTGTATAAAAAAATCTGGACCGGTGCCGAGAAAGCCGGACGGGCAAATATGCTGCGCCGTATGATAAAGATCAGCAACATCCTTCGCAAGTGCGGTATTGACCTTCGCCGTGTGCTGTTCAAGAGTGTTCTGGAATCGTTCGGGGGCAAGCTGGAAATGATTATCTGCGGAGGCGCCAACCTGAATCAGGATATCATCGATACCTTTGACGCCATCGGCATTACCATTCTGAACGGCTACGGCATTACGGAGTGCGCTCCGCTGATTTCCTGCAACCGCAATAAATATCAGAAAAAAGGCAGCGTAGGCATTCCGATTATCGGAGAACAGGTAAAAATCAAGGATCCTGATGAAAACGGGGAAGGGGAAATCTGCGTCAAGGGACCGAATGTCATGCTGGGCTATTACAAGAATCCGGAAGCAACCGCGGCAGCATTTGATGAGGAGGGCTACTTCAAAACAGGTGACTATGGCAAGCTGGACGAAGAGGGTTGGCTTTATATCACCGGACGGCTGAAAAACCTGATCATTTTAAGCAATGGGAAAAATGTATATCCGGAAGAAATTGAAACCGAGATATCCAGAATCTACGGCGTGAATGAATGTATTGTTTACGCGGGCGAAAGCAGAACGCAGAAGAACAAGGACGTGATTGTTGCCGAAATTTTCCCGGACTTTGATGCGTTGAAGGAGAGAGGGATTGAGGATGTGAAGGCGTATTTCGACAGCGAGATCAAAAAAATTAACGGCAGAATGGTTTCCTATAAAGCCGTGAAAATGATCCGAATTCGGAATGAGGAATTTACCAAGAACACCTCCAGAAAAATTCTCCGTTTTACCATAGACAAGAGTATTGAGTAAGGTCGGACAAAAAAGATCATGGCAAACGCCACGATCTTTTTTTACGGTGTGCGCATACCGGCAAATTCCGTTTCACTTTTCCCCAACTGTGAAGATGAAGCCATCCGTATTATTTCCGGAAATACTGTATTTTTTGCCTCTGGGGACGGGGATTTTTGTGATGCCGTCTGTCGCTTTGACATAATATATTTTGTATTGTGCCTGATCCGTATCGGTAAATAGCAAAGGATTCGATTGAGAATCATAGCCCTTCAGATATTCAACATATTCTTCCAGGCAGAGGTCATTTTCTTTCATTATATTTGCATGCGGTATGCCAACATAGCGGTAATGCCAGGGTTCATCCGTGATTTTCGTTATTTTGGACTTTATTCCGGGATATCGGAGGATAAATCCGTAATTTCCGCAGTTTTTGTTTATCCAGCCATATTTCCCTGAACCCGTATAATTCAGGCTTTGCCCGTTATCCTTATAGATTCCGATATCTATCGCATATCCGGTATGATGCTCGCTGTATCCGGGAAGGGCTACCGTTTCGGTGGCTTTGTCCATCCCCAGCTGCTGTGCCCTTCTGTTTAAAATCCTTTCCTGCTCGGCCGTTGTACGGTAACCGCTGAGAATGATGATGTCCCGTAGATTTTCTGCTTTTTCAAAATCCGCCATCATCTTGTTTAAATGCGGGATAACGGTTTTGTTCAGAGCACTATTTTTATCCTTTACCTTATAGGAATGGTTTTTTACTTCATAAATGCCGACAAAATCGGATTTCCCGGAAGACTGATACGCTTGGGCATTATTAACCAGAATCAGCTCACCTTTGTGAATATCCTGCACGTGCATCTCAACGTAATCGAAAGCAGCTGCCGCTGAATCTGCCGATTGTCCTGGCGAGGACGGTTTGGTCTGCCCGGGATCGCTTTGAACAGACCGGTCGTAATGCCCTTTAATCCTGTCGGAATAACCTTTTATATTGTACGCACAAAATCCCAGTGCCGTAATCAATACAGCCGCTACCAGAAGCTTGCCGGCCTCTGATATCCTTCTTCTTTTTCGTTTGTATCCGTCGTTGATCTTTCAAGTCTCCCTTTTCATAACTTAATATATTTGCCTGACATCTATATTAAGTCATAGGAAAGAAACCTTTTTTAATTGCTGCTTATAAATTTCTTAATATTTCCTTAATTTATTATTTTAAGGGCGGACGGGAAGAGTGACTTTGAATTCGGTGCATTCTTCGCTGCTTTGAGCAGAAATGGCGCCTTTGTGCATTTCAACGATCTCCCTTGCAATTGCCAGCCCCAATCCCGCACCTCCCGTATTGCTTGACCTTGCGAAATCAAGACGAAAAAATTTCTCAAATATGGTATCCAGCTGATGCTGTGGAATTTGTCTGCCTTTATTCCTGAAAGTGATATCTACTTTGTTAGTATCCTGCCGGGTGGCTCTGATTTCGATCGTACTGTTTTCATCACTATAGGAGACAGCATTCCTCAGGATATTCATAAACACTCTCGCAAGCTTGTTCGGATCGCCGTAAATAATAATATCTTCATCTGCCGTGACGGATGAGGCCAGGTTTTTCATAGCCATGGCCGGATACATCTCGTCCGCCAATTGTTCCAGCATGATGGGAAGCTTGATGTCTGCCGGCTCCAAAACCATATTGTTATGGTTGTACCGTGTGATTTCGAAGAATTCGTTGATAAGCTCCTCAAGGCGCAGCGCTTTGTTTAGTGAAACAGAGGTATATTTAATCCGCTGTTCCATGGGCATATCCGGTGCTTCCTCCAGAAGGCTGAGATATCCTATGACAGATGTCAGCGGTGTTTTCAGGTCATGAGCCAAATAAACCACAAGATCGTTTTTTCTTTGCTCGCTTTCAATGGCAGCAAGCTTCCTTTGCAGCAGAGTTGTTTTTATGGTATTTAAACGGGTTTCCATAAATTTCAGCTCTGAAGCAAGGACGATGGGCTGTTCCGATTCGTCCAGCAATCTGTTTATACCATCGTTGATTTGATTAAAATATCGCATGAATCTGGACAATGAAAAATAAAAGAATACAAAAAGCAGCACGATATAACCGCCTGTCAGTAAAAGCTCCTTATTGTTTCGTAAAAGCTGCTGATAAAGGTTCATGGCGGTGATATGATCCAATTGCAGGACTTTTTTGCAGAAAGCGATAAAACCATTGGCAAAAGGCGCCTGCAGAACGCCGTCAATAACAAATCTGGAGGCCAGTGTGCCAATGGTGCCGGTAAGAGCAAGAAGTGCAACCAGCTGCAGCAGGATTTTCCTTTTTAACCCGCGGAAATCATTTTTCAATCTTATATCCCACTCCCCATACGGTTTTAATAAACTTTGGACTGCCCGCCGGCTCATTCATCTTTTCCCTAAGATGCCTGATATGCACCATGACGGTATTATTGCTGCTTTTGTAATACTTTTCACCCCATACCTCAAAAAACAATCTTTCGGAGCTGATGACCTGCCCCCTGTTGCTGCACAGAACCCACAGCAGGGAAAACTCAATAGGAGTCAGAACAAGCGGTTTTTCATTCAATGTGCACTCATAGGTCGTTTTGTTCATGTATAGCCCCCGGAAATCCACCACATCGTCGGCAGGCTGCTGACTTTCATTATACCTGGTAACCCTCCGAAGCTGCGCTTTCACCCGCGCTACCAGCTCCAGTGGGTTAAAGGGCTTGGTAATGTAATCATCTGCACCAAGGGTCAGACCTGTTATCTTATCCATATCCTCAACCCTTGCTGTCAGCATGATGACGGGGAAAATATACTTTTGCCGTATTCGTTGGCAGACTGAAAAACCATCCATGTCAGGCAGCATGATGTCGAGAATGGCCAGATCCGGCTGTAATTGATCAATGCTGTCCAGTGCCGCTTGAGCCGTGTGGAATTTATGTACTATAAAATTCTCGTTTTTCAGGTATAATTCTACCAGATCCACGATTTCCTTTTCATCATCAACAATTAAAACCCGGGCGTTCACAGATTCCCTCCAGTAATCCAAAAATATGTAATTTCCCACTCAGATGATATCATACTCATGTCTCAAATAATAGTATCCGTATAAGTTAAAGCATTGCCCGCCGCTTCTCTTTTACGCTTTTTTACTGTACTTAATTTAAAGCATAACGCTTTATTGCCCTCTTCCGTGTAACCGCTTCCCTTATAAAGGATATCTGTTATGATAAATAACACATCTTGTAGTCTATTTCATGAAGGAGTGATCGTTTTTATGAATCAAAGCAAGGCAGGCAGCCGTATCAGCAACCGTTGGATACCGGTATTTGCAGGAATCGCCATTCAGCTGTGTCTTGGAACGGCCTATATCTGGGGAGTTTTTCAACCTGAAGTTGTCAATACGCTGGAATGGGACAACAAAGGAGCTGCATTGACCTTTTCTCTTCTATTGGGCGTACTGACTTTTGGAAGCACGGTAGGAGGTCTCATCCAGGACAAGTTCAGCCCGAGACCTGTAATTATAGGCGGAGGGCTTATTCTTGGCGTGGGATTTTTTCTGGCATCCTTTGCTACGGCGGAGGCGCCCTGGTTCATGTGGCTGACCTATGGCGTCATAGGCGGCTTCGGTATGGGCACGACTTATACGACGACCATCGCGGTTTGCCAGAAATGGTTTCCTGACAAAAGAGGCTTCATAACCGGAGTGATCGTTTCTGCTCTTGGATTCGGGGGATTGGTTTTTACACCCATTGCAAAAGCATTGATTGTAAGTACGGGCGTTATGGCTACTTTTAAATGGTTTGCACTCATTTTTGTAATTGTAACCGTAGCAGGCGCCTTTTTCATAGAGAACCCTCCGGCGGGCTACAAGCCGGCAGGCTGGACACCGCCGGTGAAAAAGGAAGGTGCTGCCCATGTACAGGACCTTTCTCCGAAGCAAGTGCTGAAAACACCGCAATTCTATATGATCACCACCACACTGATGTTTGCCAGTGCAGCCGGTTTGATGGTTATCCCCTTTGCCAAGGTGTTGGGTACATCAGGAGGGCTGGCTGACGCAGCGGCTACCTTCGGTGTTATGGTTATTTCAGCCTTTAACTCCTTCGGCAGGCTGTTCTGGGGATGGACTTCCGATAAGCTGGGCAGGAAAAATACGTTGCTGCTGCTTCTGCTGATGGCCGGTGTGAGCATCCTGTTCGTAGCGGCTGCGAAAATGTATCTGATTCTTGTACTGATTGCGATCGTCGGTTTCTCCTACGGCGGTTTCCTCGGCGTATTCCCGGCATTGACTGCCGACTTCTTCGGAACGAAAAATATGGGCGTGAATTATGGCATGGTACTGCTGGGCTTTGGTGTAGGCGCAGTTGCTTCCTCCTATGTGGCAGGTTACTTCAAAGACCTTACCGGAGGATTTTCCACACCTTTCGCAGTAGCCGCCATTGCGGCGTTTATCGGCGCAGTGGTGATATTCTTCCTTAAAAACCCCAAGCCTAAACAGGCATAAAGTGAATCTTGTCATACATAGAAGCCTGCAGGATATCCTGCAGGCTTCTTGCAATGGTATGATCAGCTATGAATTACAATCTAAGATTTCAATCCTTCAAGAACAAATACCCGCCCGCCATCAGGCGAAAAGCCTGACGGCTTTGATCCTATACAGCTGCGGCTCGGCAGACTCGGAAATATCAACGCGGCTGCCCGTTTTTCTCATCAGCAGCGCCCTGCCCTGAGCAGACAAATACGTAACCCCGTTTTTGACACCAAGATGGCTGTCGGGCGGGATCAGGGTCACAGTCCGGACTTCTTTGCCGGATACGGACTCCAGTACAATCTCGCTGCCTATGATAACAAACGGAAAATGATTTACCTGGTCCGTACCGCATGCCTCCTGAAGGGATTTTATAACCTTTACGTTTTCCAGCTCCCGTTCAATGGCATTTATATACTGTGTGAAAAATTCCTTCATGTCTTCCCGGTCCTCCGGCGAATCCGGGTAATAAAATTCGGCCAGCCCTTCCGAAGATTCTTCAGTGTGGATCAAATGAGCGATCAGAGCTTCAAATACCGGTTTGGTCAATATGATGTCCTTATTCATCCAATCCTCCCCGCACCTGTCACAACAGCCTAAACAGTGACAGCGGAAGCACTTGGGTGAAGATGGGTGCGGCTTTTTTCCGTCTTGTCATTGCTGTCATGCTCCGGAAGCTTGATATGCACAATTTCATAATCTAAAAGGCCGGCAGGAGTCTGAATGGAAACCCTGCTGCCCGCCGATTTCATCAGCAACGCCCGTCCCAGCGGCGACAGGCATGAAGCGTGGCTCATATCACTGCCCGCTTTTTTCGCCAACGGCAGCACGATTTGGTAGCTGAATTTTTCCTGCTCCGCCGTATCCAGCACTTCCACCGTACTTCCTATGATTGCCGGAGGGTTTTTGGCTGCATCCGCTTTGCCGGTCCTGACCGTATCAATATAACTGGAGACCGCAGCAGTATAATCCCTGAAAAACGCTTCGATATCCATACCCGCTCCTGCGTTATCGGCGTAAAAGCTTTTGATGATGGCTTCCTTTTCTTTTTCAATATAAGACACGTGGTCGGTCAGGACATTTAACATCTGTTCAGACATTACTGTATTATTCATTTTCATCTCCCTTTCGATTTATTCTTACATTAAATGGCATGGCATATAAAATATAAGAAGACATCTCGCAGAGGTGTCTGCGAAATGCCTTCATAAACATGCTAACATAAATGTAAATGGATGTCAATGGTGGAGACGTATACCAATTAATAGTACAGCCTTCATTTAATGGGCTTCCTTGAATTTAATGACAAATGCTGGCATACGATGTTCATCAATGGTCCTTGTACTGCAGCTGGTAGAGAGAATAATACATTCCCTTCCTTGCCAGAAGCTCCTGGTGATTTCCCGATTCACGCACTTTACCCTTGTGCAGCACGATAATGTTGTCCGCATGCTGGATGGTAGAAAGTCTATGTGCGATGACAATAGTGGTGCGGTTTCTGGTGAGCTTAGCCAGGGCGTCCTGTATAAGCAGCTCCGTTTCGGTATCAATATTGGAGGTCGCTTCGTCCAGGACTAGTATGGCGGGGTCGAAAGCCAGCGCACGGGCAAATGCCAGCAGCTGTCTCTGTCCTGAAGAAAAGGTGGAGCCGCGTTCCATTACTTCTTCATCATAACGGTTGGGCAGCCTGCTGATAAAAGCGTCGGCATTTACATAACTGGCAACTTCCTCTATCCTTTCATCCGGGATATCCGTTTCGTTCAGGCGGATATTATCCTTAAGCCTGCCGCTGAACAGAAATACGTCCTGAAGCACCACTCCGATGGATTTCCTAAGATCATCCTTCTTTATGTCCTTGACATTGATACCGTCAATGCGAATCTCACCCTTTTGTATCTCATAAAACCTGCTCAACAGATTAATGAGCGATGTTTTACCGGCACCGGTTGCGCCGACGATGGCTACGGTTCTGCCGGCCGGCACTCTGAAGCTGACATCCCGCAAAACCCAATCTCCTTCATTGTAAGCAAACCAGACATTTTTAAACTCAATATCACCCTTTGCCGCTTGTATATCCAGACGCTTCGTTCCGCTGTCATCCTCCAGCGGTGCGTCCAGTATGTGAAATATCCTTTCTGAAGCGGCCATGGAGGATTGCAGGATGTTGTATTTTTCAGCCAGGTCGTTTATAGGCTGAAACAGCAGCGCCACGTAATTTACGAAGGCATACAGGATGCCGAATTGAAGCGTGCCCTCCAGAACATTTGCGCCGCCGAACCAGATCAGCAGGGCGATGGCGAAGGACGACAGCATCTCGATAATGGGACGGAACAGGCCGAAGGTGACCACCTCACTCATCGCGGCCTTATAATATTCCTTTCCCGTTTCATTAAAACGGGCGAAATTCTGCTTCTCTCTGCTGAACATCTGTATAATACGCATTCCGGAAATATTCTCGGATACGGCCGAATTGATCTTTGCCAGAGCGACGCGTACATTCCGGTATACTGTCCGGATCTTTAGCCTGAAGATTACGGTAAGCACCACCACCACCGGCATAATGGACAGTGTAACCAGCGTTAAAGAAGCATTCAGCCGGAACATGATGATAAGCGTGCCGATCAGTACGGCGAAATCCTTCAGCAGTGTGACCAGTACATTGGTGTACATGTCGTTCAACGTTTCGGTATCGTTTGTAACACGGGTGACAAGCCTTCCTATCGGGTTCTTGTCAAAGTAGGAAAGCGGCATTTTCTGCAGGTGTGTAAACAGCTTCTGTCTGATATTATAAATGATCGCCTGCCCGGTATAACTGAGTACATAGATCTGGAACAGGTTGAAAACAAAGCCCGATACGACGAGAACGATGAAGAACATCCCCATTCGGTTGAGGGAAGGGACATCGCCTTTTTTTATAAAATCATCAATGGTTATGCCCATCAGGTAAGGCCTTGCAAGATCCACCAGTGTAGAAGCGAACAACAGGATAACCGCCAGCAAAAATAAGTGCCAGTATTGGGCGGCGTACTTCAACAGCCTTTTCATCAGCCGTGCGTCATAAGCTTTGGCTTCCAG
>JAEZMC010000005.1 GCA_023435805.1 Bacillota bacterium
CAAGTATTACCGTATCCTCATCCACAATATCCTTTAGGGCTTCATAGTCCTCGGCCTTACCGGTCTGCGTACCAACCATGACCGTCTTCATGCCCAGGCCGGCAAACTGTTTTACCAGGGAAATAGCCTTAAACCCGCCGCCCACATATATTGCAGCCTTTCTTCCCCGAAGCCTGCCCCTGTAATATTCAAGCTTTTCAGCAATGTCATTTTCTTCATTTGTAAATAACCGGAGCAGCTTTCCAGTTGCCAAAGGGTCGCCCATAGCCTGTGCGATACGTATCAGGGACATTTTGGTATCTTCCAGTCCGAAAAAGCTCACTTTCACATAAGGTATGCCGTATTTCTCCTCCATCCTCCGTGCAAGGTAGAGCATGGAGCCGGCGCACTGCACGATGTTAAGCTGTGCCCCGGGCGCTTTCATAATCTCGTCGCATCTGGAGTCGCCTGTTATTTTTGAAAGGATTTCCACACCGATGCTTTTAAGATATCTGGATATGATCCACGTCTCGCCGGCCAGGTTAAAATCTCCGAGGAAATTCACACAGTTCCGTGTCTGTATGCCAATCTGCCTTCGTACTTCCCGACCGTCCATAAGCTTCATCAATGCATCGCAGGCTGCCTTGTAGCCCATCGATTTGTTGCCGGCGAAGCCGCTGGACTGAACAGGTATCACCCTTATCCCATGCCTGTTTTCAGCATTTCTGCAGACAGCATCAATATCATCTCCTATCACACCCACAATGCAGGTGGCATAGACAAAAATCACTTTTGCGGAAAATTCCCGGACGATTTCATCTATAGCGCCTGCCAGCTTTTTTTCTCCGCCGAATATAACATCCTTTTCTTCCAGATCCGTTGAAAAGCTGTTTCTATAGATTTCAGGCCCGCTTGACAGACTCCCCCTGATATCCCATGTATAGCTGGCACAGCCAATCGGGCCGTGAACAATGTGAAATGCATCGGTTATGGGATTCAGCACAACCCTGGCACCGCAATAAACACATGCCCGCTGGCTTACGGAGCCTGCAATACTGTCGCTGTCGCACTTCAGCATCCCGGTTCCGGCACTTTTCCCGCATTTTATTGAATTTCTTCTTCCCTCCAGTATGTCTGTTGCAGTTATATTTGCCATAAGCCCGCCTCCTTTCACTATCCGGAGTATTCTTCCAGCTGTTTTGCACCCTTATGCGGTATCTGTTCATTTTCAGACGCGCTTTATTGTGTTGTTCTAAAGCAGCATTTCCAGATCCTCATCGGCAGCATCCCTGTCCCTTCTGTCCAGCAGAGCCCCGCTTATGAACTCGACAATCCTCATACCGCCCCTGTACCCCACAATGGGCATATAGGAGTGTACGGACCTGTCCAGTATCGGAAAACCTATTCTGACAAACGGAACATCTTCTGCTTTTGCAATGAACTTGCAGTGGGTTCCCCCCATCAGCAGGTCCACCGGCTTCTCCTTCATCCACTGGTGCAATGTAAACAGATCGCCAGCTGCCTTCACCTTCCCCTCGCAGCCTGCCTCCCTGAGCATCAGATCAATTTCCCTTTCAAAATATTCACCTGGGGTGCCTGTCAGGACATATCTGGGTACCATGCCAAGACTTAATACAAACTCGGTAAGGGCTGTGAGAAGATCCGGGTCTCCTGCAAGGGCTACTGTTTTGCCGTGAAACTGATGCTGTGAGTCTAAAATGATATCCAGCAGTTGTCCGCGTTCCTCCTCCAGCTCATAAGGTACTGCAGTGCCCGTAACCCTTGAGGCTGCCATGATCATTTCATCCGTAGCTTTGACGCCTATGGGGGTTTTCAGGATTCTGGCAGGTACCTTGCACTTTTTCTCCAGCTCATTGGCTCCGTCCGCCGAAGCAAAATATCCCAGTGCAAGCGTCTCGACCGAATTGCCTGCATCCGTTATCTCGTCAACTGTTGCCCCGCCCTTCGGGTACATTTCGAATTTGCCCGTCATAGGCGCATCCAGTACGCCGCTTGTATCCGGAAACATAATGTACGCTATACCCATCAGCTTCAGGATCCTTTTAATCTCGCGCATGTCACCCGGATTGACAAAGCCGGGGATTATATTCAGTTTGCCGTTTTGCTTTCTGCTGTTTGTACTTAGATATTTGACCATACCCCTGACCATATTGGAAAAGCCGGTAATGTGGGAGCCGACATAGCTCGGCGTATTGGCATGTATGACAACCTTGCCTTCCGGAACCTGTGATTGCATGATAAATGTGGGTATGTCGTCACCGATGGTTTCCGACAAACAGGTAGTGTGGATGGCGATCACATCCGGGTCATATATGGAAAACACATTTTTAATCGAGGCTTTCAGGTTGGAGCCTCCTCCAAAAACAGCAGAGCCTTCAGTAAATGAGCTGGTTGAGGCCATGGCCGGATCCCTGAAATTCCTGGTCAGCAGCGTCCTGTGGTAGGAGCAGCAGCCCTGGGACCCATGGCTGTGCGGCATACATTTGTGAATGCCAAGCGCCGCATACATTGCACCCACAGGCTGACAGGTCTTGGCCGGGTTGATGACGAGCCCCGACCTCTTTACATATTCCTTCGGTGTTGCATCAAGCATATCAATCCCTCCTCTATTTGGGACGTTTCCCGCTGAACGGCCTCCCGGCCTGCAGCTGCGGAAGCCTCCCGTTTCCTTAGCTTCCGAACGTTCCTTCAAGCTTGGGCTCGGTTTTCCATGGCGGGTTAACCATTTTCCACGCCGGAGCCGTAAGCCCCATGGCAATATCCCTCGCGAAATTGACCGCTCCCGCAAAACCGGCATATGGCCCGCTATAGTCGTAGGAATGAAGCTGCTTGGAGAAAATTCCCGCTTTATGAGACACATATTTGTCCTTGATCCCGGAGCAAAAAATATCCGGTTTTAAAAGCTTTAAAAACTCCTCCGTCTCGTAATGGTTCAAATCGTCGACTACTATGCTGCCATCCGGCATATCTCGCATCATACCGCTGTAACTATTGAGAGGTATCTCCCTGCTCAGCTCTTCAAATTTCTCTCTCGAGAGAGTAATACGGTAGTGTTCAGGATCCGGCTCCAAAACGAGGCTCTCAATGTTTTTGCTATCCGCATCAATCTTGATTTCCGGGAGCACCTCCCTGCCTTCATAATCATCCCTGTGGGCAAATTCATAGCCTGCCAGCACTGTCTCGACCCCCAGATCCTTGAATAGATGCTGGTAATGATGCGCCCTGGAACCGCCGACATACAAAGCGGCCGTCTTCCCTTTGGTAAGCTTCCTGAAATAATCCAGCTTTGGCACCGCTTCCGCCAATTCCTCCTCGATAACTGCCTCTGTCCTGCTTGTCAGCTCAGGGTCATCGAAATATTTAGCCGTATCTCTCAGACTTTTTACCATAGCCTTCAATCCAATAAAATTAACCTTGATCCAATTGGTTCCGTATTTTATATTCATCATTTCAGCAATGTAATTAATGGACCGATAGCACTGTACCAGGTTCAGATCCGCCTTATGGGCATTTTTCAAGCCTTCCACCGTACCGTTGCCGGTCATGACGGTTACCACATGGTAGCCGATTTTTTTAAGAAGCCTTTCTATTTCAAAACCGTCTCCGCCAATGTTATATTCGCCCAGTACATTAACGGAGTATTTGCCTACAACGCCGTCACCGGTGCCTATCAAGTGCCTGATCAGTCCATTATTGGCTATATGATGCCCGCCGGACTGGCTCACGCCCTTGTAGCCCTCACAGCTGAAAGCCAGTGCCTTTATGCCGTACTCCTTCTCCGTTTCCTGCGCCACCGCATTGATATCATCACCGATCAGACCGACAGGGCAGGTCGAGCATATCATTACCGTGGACGGGTTGAATATCTCAACCGCCTCTTTGATAGCCTGTCTCAGCTTTTTCATGCCGCCGAATACAATATCCCCTTCCTGCATGTCTGTAGTAAAGCAGTAATTCAGGAAATTGTCCCCGCCTTCTTCCTTTTTGCCCTTGTTTCTCCTGGTGCCCCAGCTGTAATAACCGCAGCCAACAGGTCCGTGGGTCAGAACCACCGCATCCTTGAGTGGACCCAATACCACCCCCTTGCAGCCGGCATAGCAGCAGCCCCTTTGTGTCATGATCCCCGGGATGGCCCTTGTATTTGCAGCAATCACTTGAGGCTCTGCCCGATTACTCTCTTTAATGAGTATGTGATCCTTTCTGCTTTTAAAAACACTGCCGGGATAGTTCTCCAATATGCTATCAACCTTTTGTTTCATATGAATTCACCTCCACAACGCAGACGCTATACTGCCTGCTCTCCCGTTTCTCCCGTTCTGATCCTGACACAGTCCTGAATGGGCAGTACGAATATTTTTCCGTCACCCGGATTGCCTCTGCTGTTGACATCCATGATCGTTTCGATTACCTTTTTTACATCCTCATCCCCTACTACCAATGACAAGAGACGCTTGGGCACAAGCCTGTGGCCTTCCGAAACCGCCTCTGCCGCTTTAGGTGAGCTTATTTCAACACCTTCTGATATAAACTGCTCAATCAGCATATAATCAACCTTCTTTTTGCCGCGGCCCATAACCTTTATACAGTTCAGTGCCGGAAAACCCTGCAGCAGCAAAGCTTCCTTCGTTTTCCCGATCATGTCCATTCTGATAACCGCCATCATTTCCTTCATAATGCACCTCCTTGCTTGAAAATAGCGTTCCTGTTACAGTCCCCTGGAATTGGAGCTGATGGTATATACCTCATCAACAGGGCTGATGAATATCTTGCCATCTCCGAAAGCACCCTTTATTCCGGTTCTGGAATTTTTCATGATCAGCTTGATCACATCATCCTTATCCTCATCGTGAACCACCATCATCAGCATTTCCTTTGGAATTTCATCATAGAAGACTTCTCCCACCTTGACGCCCCTTTGCTTGCCCCGGCCCATCACATCAATCTTTGTGACCGCCGGGAAGCCTGCATCACTAAGCTCTCCAAGAACTGTTCCAACCTTTTCGGGCCTGATTATCGCTCTGATCATCACCATATACACATCTTCCTTTCATATTTGCATTTCATATTTGCATTTCATATTT
>JAEZMC010000007.1 GCA_023435805.1 Bacillota bacterium
CCTTTGAGGAAGAGCTTCTCGCCTTCCCTGCGGCAAAGTCTGCAAGATGCATCTGTATATCTTGCCATCTATTTTAACACCTCCACATTACACTCTTCTTCTCTTGGGTGGCCTACATCCATTATGAGGAATAGGCGTTACGTCCTTGATAAGGCTTACGTCGAGTCCGGCAGCCTGCAAAGCTCTGATAGCAGCTTCCCTGCCTGCACCCGGTCCCTTCACGTAAACCTCAACAGTCTTGAGGCCATGCTCCATAGCCGCTTTTGATGCAGTTTCCGCAGCACTCTGGGCAGCAAACGGCGTACTCTTTCTGGAGCCTCTGAAGCCCAGTCCGCCTGCACTAGCCCATGAAAGCGCATTCCCTGCAGTATCGGTAATTGTAACAATCGTATTGTTAAAAGTTGAACGGATGTGTGCAGCACCACGTTCAATATTCTTGCGTTCTCTTCTTTTTCTGGTAGCCCTCTTGGCACCAGCTGATTTTGTTGCCATTCAATCGTCAACCTCCTTTTATACCGATTTCTTTCTCTGCACGCCTACAGTCTTCTTGGGTCCTTTTCTTGTTCTTGCATTGGTTTTGGTTCTCTGACCCCTCAAAGGAAGACCCTGTCTGTGCCTTCTACCTCTGTAGCAGCCAATTTCGATCAATCTCTTGATATTAAGGGAGATTTCTCTTCTGAGGTCGCCTTCCACCTTGTATTCTTTGTCAATTATTTCTCTGAGTCTGCTGATCTCGTCATCTGTCAGATCCCTTACCCTTGTATCCGGGTTTACTGCAGTTTTCCGCAATATTTCATTGGCCTTGCTTCTTCCCAAACCAAAGATGTAAGTCAAACCAATTTCCACCCGTTTTTCCCTGGGCAGGTCTACACCGGCAATACGTGCCATCTTGTCAAACACCTCCAAATAAATTCCTCAACCGTTAAACAACTGCATTGTATAGTCTGTTGTCATCTCTTATTAATTAACACCCGGATCATGTCTGGGAATCCCTCGCATGCAGCCGCTCCAGGGTGGTCAATTCAATACAAAGAAGGATAATTGATAATGGATATAACCGCAAATCAAGCTAAAATTATATCATAAGTATTAACGCAATACAAGGCTTAATACCCTTCAATTATCAATTGTCCATCAGTTTTATCCCTGCTTCTGTTTGTGCTTCGGGTTTTCACAAATTACCATAACTCTGCCTTTTCTTCTAATAATCTTGCATTTTTCACACATTGTTTTTACAGACGGTTTTACTTTCATTTTAAACCCTCCCTATCGTTTATTTCGCTCTCCATGTTATTCTTCCACGGGTTAAGTCATATGGAGACAATTCAATTGTCACCTTGTCACCCGGTAAAATCCTGATAAAATTCATTCTGAGCTTGCCTGATATATGAGCAAGCACCTTGTGTCCGTTTTCCAGCTCCACCTGAAACATTGCATTTGGCAATGCTTCGATGATCCTGCCCTCAACTTCTATGACATCATCCTTTGACAAAACTCAAACCTCCTTCTCAACTCAATTCCATTTCACATCATTCGGCGTTTTCCTGTGTATTCAGGCTGGCAAGAGCTTTTCGTATTTCGGCGTTAGATATTCTAATACTGCTCTTCAGCTTTTCCCCAAGGCTTTCCGCGTTTTCATCCGTTATGTTCAGATGCTTGATTTTCTTCCTTTTCGGTTTTTCTATTCTTCGAAGGCTGCCATCGGCAACTTCTACAAAATTCTGATCAATAATCCTGACTACAACGAAACTTTTTCCTGTGTCTCTTCCCGCCCGGGAAACAACAATCTGGCCTAAAGCTACACTCAAAAACCCTCACCTCTGAGTTTTGTCATAATGAACGGTTCGTCATCTGTTACAGCAATCGTATTCTCATAATGCGCCGACAATTTTCCGTCTGCCGTAACAATTGTCCATTTGTTGTCAAGCGGTTTTACATCAAATACACCCTGATTGACCATGGGTTCCACCGCGATGGTCATGCCGGCTTCGAGCCTTGGCCCTCTTTCCCTGGTTACATAGTTGGGTATTTGGGGAGGTTCCCACAATTCCCTGCCTATTCCATGTCCTACAAAATCACGTACGACTGAGTAGCCATTCTGCTCAACATATTGCTGTATCGCTCTGGAGATATCCACTATACGGCTTCCTTTTACAGCGAACCGGATGCCTTCATAAAAGCTCTGCTCCGTTACCTTTATCAGTCTGAGAGCTTCCTCCGAAACCTTGCCTACAGGAAAGGTCCGAGCCGCATCTCCATGAAATCCGCCGTAACCGGCTCCTATATCGACACTTATAATATCTCCATCTTTTAACTCTCTTAAACCCGGTATGCCATGTATCACTTCGTTGTTGACGGATGCGCAGATCGACGCCGGGAAATCTATTCCGCCCCGGATGGCACATTTAACTCCCTTGAAGGTCGGCGTGGCATTCTGGCTGAGAATATACTTCTCTGCTATGCTGTCAAGCTCCTTGGTGGTTATACCAGGCCTGACAGCTTCTTCAATCAGCCTGAGTGCAACTGCTACGATCTCACAAGCCTTTTTCATCAACTCGAGTTCGGTTTTTGATTTAATTGATATCATTACTTTAAACCCATCACCTTATTAACCTCTGCTGTCGTATCTTCGATTCTTTCCTGTCCCTTTGCGACCAGCAGTTTGCCTTTTTCCTTGTAAAAACCGATTAGCGGTTCCGTTTGATCATGATACGTCTTCAGCCTCTTGACGATCGTTTCTTCCCGGTCATCCTCCCGCTGAATCAGCTTTTCTCCGCAATTGGCACAAATACCGTCTCTGGCCTTCTCGCTGAAATCAATATGGTAGCTCATATTGCATTTCGGGCAAATTCTCCGGCCGGATAGTCTCTTTATGATAACCTCATCCTCTACCGATATATCCAAAACGTGATCCAGAGAGGTTCCCATCTCGGCCAAAGCGCGATCCAGACTATCAGCCTGAGGTATAGTGCGCGGAAACCCGTCAAGTATGAAACCATTTATGCAATCCGGGCGCTTCAGCCTGTCCCGGACGATATTGATCGTAACTTCATCGGGGACAAGAGCGCCTTTGTCGATGTATTCCTTTGCAAGCTTGCCCAAAGGGGTTCCATCCTTGATATTGCTTCTGAATATGTCACCGGTTGAAATATGGGGGACCTTCAGCTTTTCTGCTAATTGAACAGCCTGTGTTCCCTTGCCCGCACCCGGTGCTCCCAATATAACAAGTCTCATATCATTTTCTCCTCAGGCATTTCTGCATTACTATCCGCATAAGCCTTTTGCGAAAGCCGGTCCGGCAGTCATACCGTAAGTATGACCGCCGGCTGCCGGCTCTTGATCACTATTCCAAAAATCCTTTATAATGCCTCATCAGCATCTGTGATTCAATCTGCTTAACCGTATCCAACGCAACGCCGACAAGAATCAATACCGCAGTACCACCAAACCACAATCCCGATATTTTAGTAATATTTCCAATGATAATCGGGAACACTGTGATTACAGCAAGGAACATTCCGCCGAACCAGGTAATCCTGTTGAGTACTTTGGAAATATAATCGGAAGTAGCTTTCCCAGGTCTGTAGCCCGGTATGAATCCGCCGTTCTTTTTCATGTTGTTTGCAATTTCTATCGGATTGAACTGTATAACCGAATAGAAGAAGGTGAAGAACATGATGAGAATTGCGTATATCAATGCATACAGGAAGCTCTGCTGGGGGTTCTTGAACAGATTGACGATCCAGCTGTTTGAATTCGCAAAGAACATGGTGACGATTGTTGAAGGGAACATCATGATGGACATTGCGAAGATGATCGGGATAACACCTGCGAGGTTGACCTTGATAGGCAGGTGCGTACTTTGTCCACCGTACATTTTTCTTCCTACAACACGTTTTGCATACTGGATCGGTATTCTCCTCTCAGCCTGCTGAACCCAGATAACGCCGGCAATAACTGCAACAAATACCACTAATATAAGTGCGATTACAATTATTCCGAATATACCGGTTCCGAAGTTGCCGAGTTTATAGTTTTCAACGATCGAAAGTGCGCCTTGCGGACCCCTTGATACGATACCGGCGAATATGATAAGTGAAATACCATTTCCGATACCAAATTCGGTAATCTGTTCACCCAGCCACATAAGGAAAGCAGTACCTGCCGTGAAGGTGAGCGTAATGGTCAGGAAGCTCCATACGGTTCCTCCGTCGTTTACGGCACCCTGTGCCTGCATGGTAATATAGAGTGCGACAGCCTGTACGAAACCGAGTACTACCGTACCGTAACGTACGTACTGCTGAATGATCTTTCTGCCTTCCTCGCCTTCCTTCTGCAATCTTTCGAGTGCAGGGATGGCCACTGTCAACAGCTGCATGATGATGGACGAGTTGATGTAGGGGGTAATACTCATTGCGAATATTGTTGCGAGTTTAAAAGCACCGCCCGATACGATATCCAGAAATCCTCCAAGTGATCCTGCCGAATTCAGCAGGTCGGTGAAAGCCTGTGCATCGAGTCCGGGATTTGGTATATGTGCGCCTATTCTGTAAACTATCAGCATGGCGATAGTAAACAGGATCTTTTTACGCAAATCAGGAATTTTCCACGCATTGCGCAATGTCTCGAACATTCCGCCCATACTATACCACCTCTACCTTTCCTCCTGCAGCCTCAATCTTTTCAGAAGCTGTCTTGGTGAATCTTGCGGCTTGGACAGTTAGCTTCCTGGTGAGTTCTCCGTTACCAAGAACGGCGACGCCATCGTACAATTTTTTTGTAATTCCCTTTTCTTTGAGGAGTTCACCGTTTACAACCGTTCCATCCTCAAACATGTTCAGGGCAGCTACATTTATTTCTGCATAAACTTTTGCAAAGTCCTTATTGTTAAAACCTCTCTTGGGTACTCTTCTATAGAGAGGCATCTGACCGCCTTCGAAACCTGGCCTGACACCGCCGCCGGCACGTGCATTCTGACCTTTGTGGCCATGGCCGCCGGTTTTGCCGTTTCCGGAACCCGGGCCTCTGCCTTTTCTGGTCGGAGCCTTTTTGGCGCCCGCGACAGGCTGCAATTCATGTAGTTTCAACTTCAACACCTCCCTTATATCTCTTCTACGGATACCAAATGGGATACCGTTTTAATCATTCCTCTGATCTGAGGATTATCCTGCTGTTCCACAACGCTGCCGATTTTCTTCAAACCGAGAGCTTTTACAGTAGCTTTCTGGTTTTTCAGGGACTTGTTTGTGCTTTTTACCAGCTTTATTTTCAGTTTTGCCACCGTAGTATCCTCCTAACCCAGTATTTCTTCAGCGGTTTTACCGCGAAGCCTGGCAACCTCTTCAGCTGTCTTCAGCTGAGAAAGTGCCTGTATTGTTGCGTTAACCATGTTAATAGGGTTGTTGGACCCCAGTGACTTGGTCCTGATGTCACGAATACCAGCCAATTCGAGGACCGCTCTTACGGGACCTCCGGCGATAACACCTGTACCGGGACCAGCCGGCTTCAGAAGCACTTTTCCTGCCCCATATATACCGGTTGCTTCGTGGGGAATTGTCGTTTCTGCGAGAGGTACCTTGATCAGGTTCTTCTTTGCATCATCGATTCCCTTCCTGATGGCATCAGGTATTTCAGTAGCCTTTCCCATTCCGCTTCCGATATAGCCGTTTTCATCACCGACTACAACGAGAGCACTGAAACGGAAGTTTCTACCGCCCTTGACAACTTTGGTAACACGTCCTATTTTAACGACCTTTTCTTTAAGATCCAATGCTCCAGCATCAATACGCTGCAATTTCCATCCCTCCTCATTCAACTTTGCATTACACATTCTGCCGGCTTAGAATTCAAGACCGGCTTCCCTTGCTCCGTCTGCAAGTTCCTTGATTCTACCGTGATACAGATAGCCGCCTCTGTCGAATACAACCTGCTTGATACCCTTTTCAACTGCCTTCTGTCCTATCAGTTTGCCTACTTCTTTTGCTGCCGCCTTGTTTCCGCCATTGACAAGCTTGCCTTTAAGCGCTTCATCAAGTGTGGAGGCTGCGACAAGAGTAGTTCCTGTCGTATCATCTATGATCTGCACGTATATATTCTTTAAGCTTCTGAAAACATTGAGCCTTGGACGCTCGGGTACCCCGTGAATCTTCTTGCGGACCCTATCATGTTTCCTCAGCCTGATTTCGTTTTTATTGGGCTTGTTAATCATTTATTTTCAGCTCCCTCCTACTTCTTGCCTTTGCCGCCGGCTTTGCCTTCTTTGCGCCTGATTACTTCGGTTTCATACTTGATGCCCTTGCCTTTGTAAACCTCAGGCTCCCTCTTCGCCCGGATCTTCGCGGCAAATTCACCAACCTCCTGCTTGTCGCAGCCCTTTACAATAAGCTTGTTGGGAGCAGGAACGTCAACTGTTATGCCGGCCGGTTCGTCCATTTCAACCGGGTGCGAATAGCCGAGCGTTAGCACCAGCTTCTTTCCCTGCTTTTGTGCTCTGTATCCGACACCGTTTATTTCAAGTGCCTTTTCAAAGCCCTTTGTGACGCCTTCCACCATATTGCTCACCAGAGTCCTTGTCAAACCATGGAGGGATTTATGGCTTTTTTCATCGGAAGGCCTGGTTACCAGAATCTGTGTGCCTTCCTTTTTAATCATCATATCCTTGTGGAATTCTTTTGTCAAAGTGCCCTTTGGCCCTTTGACAGTTACAACGCTGTCTTTTATATCAACATTTACACCTGCGGGTATTTCAATAGGCATTTTACCTATTCTTGACATCTAAAGCACCTCCTGTTCTTCACATTATGAGCCCTTCAAAGGCCCTTTTCAGAAACATGATACCGTGCAAAGTGCGCCTGTTTCAGCAGACTTTGCACATGTATTTCATCTTTTTTATACTACCATATGAAAGCAAGTACTTCGCCGCCTACGCCTTCAGCCCTTGCCTTCTTGTCCGTCATGATTCCCCTGGATGTGGATATAATTGCAACACCGAGACCTCCGAGAACCCTTGGCAGCTCATCCTTGTTCGCATATACCCTGAGACCGGGCTTGCTGATTCTCTTGATACCGGTTATGACATTCTGCTTGTTTCCGGTATATTTCAGCGCAATTCTGATCAGTCCCTGTTTTCCATCCTCTATCAATTCAACATTCTTAACATAACCCTCATCCAGCAATATGCGAGCGATATCCTTTTTTATATTGGACGCCGGTATGTCAACGGATTCGTGCTTTGCTGAACTGGCATTCCGTACTCTTGTCAGCATATCAGCGATAGCATCTGTGATTTGCATATGTTTAACCTCCTTCCAAAGATTGTTACCAACTGGCTTTCTTCACGCCAGGGATCTGCCCTTTATAAGCCAGAAGCCTGAAGCACAAACGGCATATTCCAAATTTCCTCATATACGCATGAGGCCTACCGCAAAGCTTGCATCTGTTGTACGCCCTGGTGCTGTATTTTGGGCTTCTTTGCTGTTTTATGATCATTGATTTCTTTGCCACGTTTATCCTCCTTTCATTTCCTTCGGGGACATTACCCGTATCGGCTGCCGGAATGCATTCTGTTCACGGATGCCCGGATTTCACACCGCGGTTTCACAGGTCGTCCCCATTCCTTGTCAGCTCTGGCTGAACGGCATTCCCATGAGTTTCAGAAGCTCTTTTGCCTCTTCTTCCGTTTTAGCAGTAGTTACAAATACGATATCCATGCCTCTTGCCTTGTCTACCTTATCATACTCGATTTCCGGGAAGATAAGCTGATCTTTTACACCAAGAGTATAGTTTCCTCTTCCGTCAAAGGAGTTGCCTGATACCCCCCTGAAGTCTCTAACTCTCGGGAGTGCTGCGTTGAACAGCTTGTCAACGAAGTTGTACATCATCTCTCCGCGAAGTGTAACTTTGCATCCTATATTCATTCCCTGTCTAAGCTTGAAGTTTGCAATGGATTTCTTTGCTTTGGTTATAATAGGTTTCTGACCTGTAATGATAGCCAAATCATTCACTGCTGCATCCATCGCCTTCGGGTTTTCCTTAACATCGCCTACACCCATGTTCAGCACTACCTTTTCAAGCTTCGGTAATTGCATTGCGCTGCTATATTTAAACTTTGCCTGCATAGCCGGAATGACTTCTGCAACATATTTTTCCTTAAGCCTGGCCATTAGAATTTAACCTCCTTTCAAGAAGAATATCCTACTCTTCTTTTGATTCTTTTTGTGTGTCAATAACCTCTCCGCATCTTTTGCATACGCGATCCTTCTGTCCATCCGCATGCATCTGCTTGGAGATCTTGGTCGGAGCCTTGCATTTATCACATACCAGCATGACCTTTGCGCTGTTGATAGGAGATTCCTGATGGATAATTCCACCCTGCTGGTATCTGCTTCTCGGTTTCTTGTGCTTTGTGGACATATTGACGCCCTCGACGAGAACCATCATATCATCCGGGTTGACAGAAAGCACTTTACCTTTCTTGCCCTTATCTTTTCCTGAGAGTACATATACTGTATCTCCCTTTTTAACGTGTACCTTATTTGCCAATTTAGCCGCCTCCTCTCTTTCATGGATGTTTTAAATCTGCGCCCCTGGCGCTAAACATCCTTTTTGGATGTTTTAGTGGAAATCCGCGCCTCTGGCGCTAAACATCCTTTTTGGATGTTTTAGTGGAAATCTGCGCCCCCTGGCGCTAAACATCCTTTTTGGATGTTTTAGTGGAAATCCGCGCCTCTGGCGCTAAACATCCTACTTGGATGT
This sequence comes from Bacillota bacterium, assembly GCA_023435805.1. GTDB lineage: Bacteria > Bacillota > Clostridia > Acetivibrionales > DTU013 > JAEZMC01. Next base: position 8,755 of record JAEZMC010000007.1, read on the forward strand.
TTCAGTGGAAATCCGCGCCCCTGGCACTAAACATCCTGCCTTATAGAACTTCCGGTGCGAGTGACAGTATCTTCATGTAATCCTTGTCTCTCAACTCTCTCGCAACAGGGCCAAATATACGTGTGCCTCTGGGGTTTTTGTCTTCCTTTATGATTACCGCAGCGTTTTCGTCAAACTTGATGTACGAACCGTCAGGCCTTCTTACGCCTTTCTTGGAACGAACGATGACACATTTGACAACATCGCCTTTTTTAACAACTCCGCCGGGTGTTGCATTTTTAACCGATGCAACAACGACATCGCCTATGTTGGCATATTTCCTCCAGGAACCGCCAAGGACCTTGATGCACATCATCTCTTTGGCGCCTGTGTTATCTGCTGATTTCAGCATGGACTGGACCTGTATCATGCCAGTACCTCCTTCCAATTACGCTTAACTTTGAAACTCGGTTATTAGCGAGCCTTTTCTACGATTTCGACGAGTCTCCACCTTTTATCCTTGCTAAGCGGGCGGGTCTCCATTACCTTCACTTTATCACCGGTCTTGCACTCGTTATTCTCGTCATGAGCCTTCAGCTTGTAAGTCCTTTTGACGATTTTCTTGTACAGAGGGTGCTTTACACTTGTCTCTATTGCAACGACGATTGTTTTATCCATCTTGTCGCTGATAACCTTGCCTATCCTGGTTTTTCTTAACGCTCTTTCTACCAAGCAGGATACCTCCTTTCATCATATAAACCGCTGGAGATTCAATCTCCATCCGGTTTCGGCCGGATTTTCATCACAAACGGCCTGGCATATTTTAAGCTTGCGCTTCCTTTAATTCTCTTTCCCTCATCACAGTCTTGACTCGGGCGATTGATTTCTTAACATCCTTCAACTTCATTGGATTTTCCAGCTGGTTCGTGACAAGCTGGAAACGAAGTTTGAACAGTTCCGATTTGAGCTCGTTCAATTCCTTCTGAAGTTCTTCCTGGGTCTTATCTCTCATTTCACTGGCTTTCATTCGCGTCACCACCCATTTCATTGTTGCGGGAAATGAACTTGCATTTCATGGGAAGCTTGTGCATAGCGAGCCTCATGGCTTCTCTTGCCGTTTCTTCCGGTACTCCCGCAATTTCAAATAATACTCTTCCGGGCTTTACTACTGCCACCCAGTATTCCGGTGAACCCTTACCACTACCCATGCGGGTTTCGGCAGGCTTCTTTGTAACCGGCTTGTCAGGGAATATTTTTATCCATACCTGACCGCCTCTTTTTATAAAACGTGTCATCGCTATTCTGGCAGCTTCGATCTGGTTGCTGGTAACCCATGCGGGTTCAGTTGCCTGCAGGCCGTATTCACCATTGGATATGAAGTTGCCTCTTGTAGCTGCACCGGTCATTCTGCCTCTGTGCACTCTCCTGCGTTTTACCCTTTTCGGCATCAACATTATCGATCGCCTCCTTCCGCTTTCCTGCTCTTCTTAGCAGCGGGAAGAACTTCACCTTTGTATATCCAAACCTTGACACCGAGTTTGCCGTAGGTTGTATCTGCTTCAGCAAAGCCGTAGTCGATATCCGCTCTCAGGGTCTGAAGAGGTATGGTACCTTCGTGGTAGTGTTCGCTTCTCGCAATTTCAGCTCCGCCAAGACGGCCGGCTACTGCAGTCTTTATACCCTTTGCGCCTAACTTCATGGCTCTTGACATGGACTGCTTCATTGCTCTTCTGAAAGAAATCCTCTTTTCAAGCTGTGATGCAATGTTTTCTGCAACCAGCTGAGCATCAAGCTCAGGTGATTTGATTTCAGTAATGTTTATGAGGACGCTCTTTCCGGTAAGTGCTTCGACTTCCTTGCGCAGCTCCTCGATTCCGGCTCCACCCTTGCCTATTACCAGGCCGGGCTTGGCTGTATGGACGTTAACCTTGATTTTGTTTGCCGCCCTTTCAATCTCAACCCTGGATATACCGGAAATATATAATTTTTTCTTTACATACTTTCTGATTTTGACATCTTCAACCAACAGCTCGCTGAAGTTTTTGTCGTTGGCATACCATTTGGTATCCCAATCCTTGATTATACCGATTCTCAATCCATGCGGATTTACCTTCTGGCCCATCATCCAACCTCCTTCTGGCTTATTTTCTTTCCTTCAGTACCACTGTAATGTGGCTTGTTCTTTTCCTGATCCTGTTTGCCCTGCCTTGCGCCCTTGGCATGATTCTCTTGAGAGTGGGGCCCTGTGTTGCGTATGCTTCCGCTACATAAAGCTCATCTCTGTTAAGACCATTATTATTCGAAGCATTTGCCTCAGCCGATTTCAGCAGCTTCAACAGCAGCTCCGATGCTGCCTTGGGTGTGTACCTGACAATACCGTAAGCCTCATCAATGTTCTTGTCTTTTATAAGATCCAGGACGATCTTGACCTTTCTGGATGATATCCTTGCATGCTTGAGCACTGCTTTTCCTTCATCCTTGCCTATTCCAAGCACCTTTTTCTCCTTTTTGGTCAGGAGAGCCGGTTTTTGAAACTTCCTGTGGGTCTTGTTATATCCATCCAGGATTTGATCCTTTTCATTAAGAAGTTCTTCTTTCGATCTAACCTTCTTTTCCAACTGGAATTCCTCCTTTCGGCATTAAGCTTGTTACTTGGCATATTACGGTGCCTGCCGTGGTGCTGCCTTCGTTTGTCTAAACCGTTGTAATATAACTTCCGCTAACTCTCCGGAGGATTACGCTATCCGCTTTATTCCCCGTCTAAAACCGGAAGTATTGATTCAGCGGTTTCTACTTGAGGGAAGTGGACTTTTCGGTGTGGTGCCCGTGTCCTCTGAATGTCCTTGTCGGTGCGAATTCCCCAAGCTTGTGGCCCACCATATCTTCAGTTATATATACCGGTACATGCTTTCTGCCGTCATGTACTGCAATAGTATGTCCAACCATCTGAGGGTAAATCGTTGA
>JAEZMC010000133.1 GCA_023435805.1 Bacillota bacterium
GGATGCTTCTGTCGCATGGTTTACGGATCTTCTGCAGCTGAGTCCGGTCTATAAAAACGCTCCCGTGCCGCTGGATGTTCCGTATGTGGACTGGTTGAAGGACAATGGCTACCATTTGACAGCTAAGGGCTTCGGCAATCTGTTCCAGGTATTCCACACGATGCCGTGGAATGTGGATTCCTCAGCTGCCGACGAACAATTCAACAGCTGGTTTGCCAGAATCGACGCAGCGCGTTTGCCCGGCAGCAGCAATGACGAAAGCTGGTACGAAATGCCCAGGCCCGTCAGGATACAGGGGTTTAGCAATTATGTCCTGGCCTCCAACGACAGGATGTATTTTATGAAAAAGGATGATGAAAATGAATCGGAATTAGGCAGGGCGCAGCTTCTTGCCAGCAACTTTACTGTGGATCAGGTCACGCCACCAAGCGGATATGCGGACTGGAGCAGCTACTGGAATACCTACACCGCCGACGGCTATGCCTGGAATGGAGGCTACTGCACAATGATTCCGGACATTTTGCACAATATACTGAAGCCGAAGCTGGTACACCAGACCAATGTATTTGCTGAGCGTGATACTACGGGTAATTCGGTCAAGAGCGGACAGGCGGTCGTGAAGCATAAGTCGGTGTACGTATTCGAAAAGCTGGTGAATTCCCTGTCCGTACTGCAGTCCTCCTCTCCGTCGAATCCCTATATCATCGAACCGCTTGACGGAAATTTAAGTGCACCGGCATATCCGTACAATGATCTTGCTGCAAATCCGTGGGCACAGGATAAAAACTTCCTGGTGGTGAACAATGACCCGGGCCTGGAGCTTGTTTTAGATGGGACCACCTTTAACGGCATTATTTTTACCACAGGAAAAGTGAACCTTAAAAACAGCGCGAAAGTAAACGGCGCTATTGTTGCGGCGGGGAAAGGCTATGACGAAAGCATGGGGAGCGGCTATACCGGCGGATCTGCCGCAGAAACCGCCGTTTCAGGTGAAGTTACCATCATGCCGCGGGCACCCCGCATCAAGCAGGATGGTTCCAATCTGGATGTTCTGGACAGCGGAGGCTACGCGGCGGTTTACTGTACCGGAGGAGACGTATCGATACAATTTCCCGATGCGGACCCGGATACCGGCAGGACCATACTTTTGAACAAATTCAAGGAACAGGACGCCGCTTATTCCATAGACCTGTTTAATATTTTCTAAAGGAAGGTGCAGAAATGAGGATAAAAAAGCGAATGCGTTTTCATGCTTTCCGTGTACTAACAGCAAGTCTGCTGCTGGCAAGCCTGTTATCGGGCTGCGGCATCCCGTTCATCGGTGGGGGGGAAGCGGAGAAACCGGCGGCTGACGCGGGAAAACCGGAAGCGGAGAATATTGCTGTTGTTACCGGAGAAGAGGATGCACGCATCAAGACGCTGATTGCCGACTATTTTTCCAGCCTGTATTCGGAGCCGGTTCAGAATTACTACTCCTATGCCGTTACAGGAAAGATACCGGAAAAGCTCAAGGGTTTCATTTCTGAAAATACGGTTCGCCTGGCGGAGGGTAACAGCGAAATCGGCATACATCTGCCTCGCTTCGTTGAAATCAACGGTCTGGTGTGTATTGAATATGAACCGGTCATGGGCAAATCAGCCGGAGACGAAGAGGCCGCGGACATCACGGCGGAGTTGGCAGGCCGTGCCGGTGAGGATTATTTGTATTACACCAAAGTAAATCTTTATGCAAAATGTATTGCAGCCTCTGATTTTGAATCGCTTTATACCATGAACACGTCGGATCTGTCGTGGAAAAAGAATGACGGAAGCCCCGTAAGCGCGGACCTGGTCGATACCATACGGATACAGGCGCGGTATGACGTGCAGGTAAGGAAAGAGGAAGGAAATTACAAGGTGGATTCCGTGAGGGAGGCAGTGACCACCGGCGGATCAGGCAGTAGGCTGCTGCTGTACAACAATGATTATATGAAACGTCTTTCCTATCTTGACTGTACGCTGGACAAGGATGGGAAAAGCTATGTGAATGAGGCGGATGGAAAGGTCTATGAGGCTGAAAAGGCAGTGATTACATCCTTTTTCAGCAGCTTGAAAAACAGTCTGGATCAGGAGGATATGTCACTGCTGCAGTCAGCCTGGGACAAAAACGGCGCGGATTTCAGAACATTTCTGGACAAGGTGTCGCAGGCCGGTGACGGCGAAGGTAAAAAGTTTATAGAACTGATGGATATCAGAGATGACTATAAGACGAGATTTGATTACCGATCTCTTCCGGTTCAGCTGAATATGGAGAGGCTGGAGGGGGATTTCACCGGTATGGAGATCGCTCCCCATCCCGGTTATTCCGATAAGAACAAGATTTATACAGTCACATTCGATGTCCCGGTGATAAAAAGCAATGGAACCGTTTATGGAGATGAATGTGTATACCGGTACGATTACTATGTGATGCTTTCCGGTTCAGGGGATACCGTGAAGGTGAGCGGGATCAGACTGAATGAATTCAGCGAAGTGAACACCGGTAAAACATAATGGGGGTGAATGCAGTGAAAAAAAGGTTCGTAAAGAGTTTTTCCATGCTGCTTGCAATGCTGATATGCCTGACATCCGGAACCGCCGTGTTCGGATATGTGACGGAGGACGGGAAGACTGCGGCCATGATCAGGCTGGAAAGAGATGTGAATGCCACTTCTTCCATGGTGGGAAAAGTGGAGACCATTACCTATCATGTCACCGGTGATTCCATCGTACACGACCCGCCCAAGGAAATAGCGCTGGTAGTGGATGTTTCCGGCAGCATGGACTGGGACGTTTCAGGAAAGAGTACCAATGTGACGGCGAATAAAAGGATTACCATGCTGAAAAATGCAGCCATCAGCTTTGTGCAAAAATGGCAGAACAGGAATTGCCGGATCAGCATCGTACCGTTCAGCAACTATGTAAAAGCAGCGCCCGAACTGGTTTCCATGACTGAGAGCA
>JAEZMC010000168.1 GCA_023435805.1 Bacillota bacterium
GTATATATCGGAACATACAGTAAAAAAGCATATCAGCTGCATCCTTTCAAAGCTCGGACTGCCTTGCAGAACGGAAGCGGCATTGTATGCAAACCATTTATTGCGGATCGATATGTGACGCCATGAGGAAAATAAGATAAATGAGGTGATTGCTGCATTGTAAGGAGAAACAGAAAACAGGCTTATATCAGCAGGAGTGCGTTATTCATTTGCTCCATCATTGCACTGAATATGGCCGGAATCAGCTACGCATACTGGAACTGCGGACTGAACCTCAATACCCTGGTAAATACCGGCGACCTGAAAGTTCAATTTGACCCGAATGTTGAATATGAAGTATTGAACGGCGCCTGTGGCCTGAAGGCAAGGTTTGTGGACGAGCATACTTTATATGTAGAAGGAACGGTTGAAGAGGCGGTTGGAGCATCCAAAGAAGAGACAAAGGAAGGGACCATAATCCGTCCGGTTTACTCCGATTTCGAGGGAATTGTCAAGCTGGGCATCGTAAATGCGGGAAGCGTTCCTGCAAAGCTTGCCGACAGAAGGCTGGATGTTTCGTCGGGACAGGTTGAGCTCAGCCCGGATACCCAGCAGGACATACTTTTGCCTAAATACAATCAATCCGGCAGCCATTACAACCCCGATATCAAAATACATGCCGGAGAAGGAAAAGTCGAGTTTCAAGCCGAGTTCCTGTTCAATCAGCCGGAATAGGCGGACTGCGGTTATTGGAGGGATATGTGTGAAAAGCAAGCTGGTTGTTTTTGTATTAAGCATACTGGGTGCCTTTATATTTGTTGCCGCAGGCTACGGCCTATGGGAGGACAGAATCATCGTCAAAGGCAGCATTGACGTGATAAAGCCGTCCATGGAGGCAACCTTCATACCCAACGAAACTTCTGTGGAAGAGAGCCAGTCCGGAGACGATGCCGCAGAAGCGGTGACTTCCGGCGCCATTACATCCGGCGCCATTACGTCCGGCGCCGTCACGACTGAAACCACTGTGCCGGATACGGAAGCAAGCGGCGTGAATACAGGCGGAACCGGTGAGACGGAAACCACGGCTACCGTGACTGTGGCCGATCAGCCGGAGGGTACGCTCCCTGCTGGAACGACAGCTGCACCGGGTTCGGAAACTGCTGCGGATGATGAACATTCCGGACAGGCGACAGGATCTGCCGAAAGCACTGCTTCAGCAGCAAGTGAGGCAGGCGGTGCGGTCGGGCATTGAAAATGAGCCGATAGTCTGCATGCAGCTTGTTTTATTTGGGGGAAAGCCAACGATGAAAAAATATCTGCCAACGAGGCCGACAAAAGGACAATGCCTGTTACTGGCAGTGTCTCTGTCTATTATTTATGTGCTGGACAACCTGCCTGTCGGACAGGTTGTGGATTATTCGCTATACAACAGTATAATCAGGCCCCTGCTCTGGTGTGGTCCGGCTCTTGCAGTATGGCTCCTTCCAAGGGTCCGCCACGGGGCACCTATAAAGATACGGGACAGCATCATTTGGTGGGGCGTGATCTTTGCCGTCATTTATATTGTTGTTCAGTTTTGTGCAGGTCTTGTATACGGATTTGGTAAAAGCCCGTATGACCATTCGATTTCAGGCATGCTGTTGAACATATTTGCCGTTGGTGCCATGGTCGTGGGTCGGGAAGCTGTCAGATGCTATATTGTCAGCAGTATTTCAAGGAAAGAAAAACTAATTGTTTTCATCATCGTTTCACTATTTATGACCATTCTGAATTACCCCATCAGTAAGTTTGCCAAATTGAACGGGCTGGAGGAAACGGTAAAGTTTGTTGCTCAATACCTAGCACCGGATTTCTGCAGCAGCCTGTTTGCCACCTATCTGGCTTTCCTGGGAGGGTTTGTCCCGGCTGCGGCATATATGGGCATGATACAGGCGTTTCATTGGCTTTCCCCCATATTGCCGAACCTGAAATGGATTATCACTGCATTGATTGGAATCATGTGCCCGGTATTTTTCCTGACCTCCATGCAGGGAATTTACCTCAAGGAGGCGGGAATTGTCAGGAAATCGGACAGCAGGGGGGAGAACCCCATTGGGTGGATGGTTACATGCATTCTTTCCATTGGGATCATCTGGTTTTCGGTGGGTGTTTTTCCGATCTACCCCAGCGTAATTGCCACAGGCAGCATGGAGCCCTTGATCATGCCGGGTGATGTCATTCTGGTGGAAAAGATTCAAAAACAGGAGGATATTGATAAACTGAAAAAGGGAGATATCATTCAATTCAGAATGGAGAATTTCCTGGTATCCCACAGGATCATTGACATTGTTGACGGCGAGCAGGGAAAAAGCTACCGTACAAAAGGTGACAATAACAATACGGCAGATTCGGATCCGGTTCTTGCACAGAACATCAAGGGCAGAATTGTGAAAATTGTTCCTAAAATTGGCTGGCCAACCTTGCTGATCAAACAGAGAGAGGATGTGCCGCTGGAAAAGGTGGAGTTTTAGCCATAAAAAATGGAATGAATGATAAAGAAAGAGCCGGTAGAAGCCGGCTCTTTCTTTTAACAAGCGAGTAACAATCAATTGCTTGCTTTAATTTGGTTCATTAAATTGTTTCCATTCCATATTAATTTTCACACTGAATTCTCTGTTCTCAAAATCGTTGCCAAAGTCTGTCCCAAACAGGAATTTGATTTTCCCGCCGAGGCTTTTTGTCTGCACCTGTTCACCAGACATTTGCAGATATTGACCGGGATACAGTGTTACGTTTTTTAAAGCGGTATTTATTTTACTCTCCAATTCGCCCAGTCCGATGGGTATTCCGTTTACAATGGTAGATGTCGGGCCTATTTGTGTTCCTGTATTGTCAAAAACCATAAAATGAAGATTCTTAACCTTTAGATTGGTATAAAGCTGAGCTATCAAAGCATCCTCACTTGCACCATTCAGACAGGAATCCTTTATATCGCTGCTCACGGTGCAGCGTTTAAAAGTAGCCGGGATTGTTCCATTATTCACTAATTTAAACGGTACACTGTAACGAAGACCGGGAAAGACATTTACAAAGGCAGCAACCAGCGTATGATTGTCATCCTGTAACCTGGCAGGTACCCTGTAGTCCGGAAATTCCATATCGTTGTAATCAATATTCGGATAATCCGGTGCAACTACATTTTCAACATTTTCAAACTCCACACATAATGAACCAGTGCTGACGGTACTGCTTATAGCTACCGATTCATTCCAGAAAGCGTAACCTGCACCCATCGCAATTATGGAAAGCAACAGAACGAGGGTAAGTAATTTTACTCTGTTCATAAAGCGGCCCTCTCTTCTTCATTCTTACTGGTAAAAAATAGGCAAAGCAGAGGCGGTAAGCCTCTGCTTTACTAATGCATGTTTACTGCTGGTTAAACTGAATGAAATTGGGTTTCAATGTAAAGCCCATCTGATCGCAGTTTTGCGTATCGTTCCCGTTGCTCGGGCCATCCATGATTGTCTTTACAGTAAAGGTGACAGTGGTGTCTTTAGGGATCTCAATCGGGGTGGCAGGTTCATAGGTGAATTTTTCTGTTCCGGGAACGAGGTTAAAGTTACCCAGTGAGGTTGAAACTGTAATGGCTACATGCTCGTTGTCAAATGGCCATGAACCAAAGAAGGGTTCGTAGTTCTCGTCTGTAAAATCAGGATGGAATTCTACCTTTTTATCCAGCTTCACAGACATGGTGCTGTTGTTCCTGAACGTGACAACAGCTGTTCCCCCGGCTCCGGGGTACAGCTTGTTGAATTTAAGTTTGGCCCAGGTGTCGGACCCTTCATTTCCAAAATTCTTGTCAACGGTTATACCGGTATCTGAAGAAACATCTATATTCTCGATGTCAACATCCAAATTACCCGTTGTTACCTCGGATTTAATCTCAACCTTTTCATTCCACCATGCATAGCCTGCGCCCATCAGCATTACAGCTACAGCAAGAGCAAGAACCAAAAATCTAGTCTTTTTCATGATAAAATCTCCTTTTCATTTTATTTTCAATGAACAACCACTTTGTTGTGATAAACAGTCATCTTTTGCCGGCGTAGCAGATTCCTGCAGATCACAGCTTCCTGTATAAGTATAGACGGTGTCCGGTACTGGTACTCCACCGTAAAGTATAATCTTGAGTGCTGCTGTGGAGTAAATTTTCCTGGTACGAATGTGGGATGCGCCTGCTACTTTTGTTCCATATGACAGGCTGGAAATTTACGATATGATATTTCCCGATAGAGGAATTTAAAGTAATTGGTAGAATATGTTATCCAAACACAGATGGGAGTAAAAAACATGAAAAAAAGCATCCATAAAAATATCCGAACAGCGGTCATCCCCATTGCAGGTATCCTCATAGCTGTACTTGCCCTGCTGTTTTATAAAGAGCTCACCGTTCCCAAATATATGGAAGTAAAGGTAAAGACCTATTCCTACAGCAGCAAGGGCGGGATCGGCTATAAGGTCATGCTGAAGCCGAACCTGCTGTATTCGGCGTCAAGCCTGGAGGAAGGCGGGACATATATTGCCGAGTTTGTGGATTCAGTCCATGCGTCTTTCAAATATGACTTCGAGGGAAGCGGTCAGGCAGATTTAAAGGGAAGCTATATAATCGGCGCGGTTTTGGAGGGATACCAGGAAAAGCAGGATGAGTATATAGGGGGTACCTCCGCAGCAGAGGAAGGCAATAAGACGGATAAGACAGAATCGAAAGCGATCTGGAAAAAGGAATATCAATTA
>JAEZMC010000174.1 GCA_023435805.1 Bacillota bacterium
GCCCGCCACCGGGCTATCTATTCCTCCCGAGAGCAGCAGCATGGCTTTCCCGTTTGTACCGATGGGCAGCCCGCCGTGGGAGGGAATAATTTCACAATAAATATATGTACTTTCACGTACTTCAACATAGAATATAAAATCCGGATGATGAACATCGACCTTTAACTCCGGTATGTTATCCAGCAGGTAGCCGCCAAGCTCCATGCAGATTTCAGGCGACTGCATGGGAAAACGCTTATCGCCTCTCTTGGCCTCGACCTTGAAGCCAATCCGGTCACCGACGGTTTTCATCTTCTTCTGAACCTGTTCCCGCGCTAGCTGCAGCGAATATTTCCTGATTTCATCAAAATCCGAAGGTACTTTTAAAACGATGCTGACTGAGACAATGCCGAACACCTTGACAAGCCTTGAAACGGCTCCGTCAAAGTCAAATTCTTCTTCTGCCGGCTCTATATAAATTCTCGCCTGCGATCTTATTACATTGATTTTCCCAAACCCATACAGGGATTTTTTAATGTTTCCCATCAGCTTATCTTCAAAAACCGGCCTGTTCAAGCCTTTCAGGATAATTTCCCCGTATCTGACCAGTATGACCTTTTTCATTGCTGCCTCCTTATTTTTTGTCTCCTGTGAATTCCAATCACCGGAATAATCTCTTCCAGCGCTTCTACTGCGGTACTGATCTCCTCTTTTGTATTGAAAGGGGAAAAGCTGAACCGGATGGAACCGTCGATCAGCTTCGGCTGTATACCCATCGCTGTCAGTACATGGCTTCGGGTATTTCTGCGGGAGGAGCATGCCGAACCGGTGGAAACGAATATCGCTCTTTGCTCCAGGTGGTGCAGCAGCACTTCTGCCTTGACGTTCCCAAATGCGACATTGAAAATATAAGGAGATGCATCGGACGGAGAGATGATGTGGTAATCGAGCTCCGTCTTAGCAAGCTTTTCAATGAAATGTCTTTTTAAACCGGCCACCTTCTCCATATTGATTTGTCGCTTTTCCGCCGTTATTCCGGAAGCCAGCCCGAAGCCTGCTATACCTGGTACGTTTTCTGTACCCGACCGCAGCAGTGCTTCCTGTCCTCCTCCGAAAAACAATGGCTTCAGCCTGAGCTGTTTTGAGGCATACAGCGCCCCTACTCCCTTTGGCCCGTGAATTTTATGCGAGCTGATTGTCAGCAGCCCGATTCCTGATTTTTCAGGCTGTATGGGAATTTTTCCATATGCCTGCACGGCATCCGAATGTATCACCGCATGGGGACTCACACGGTCCCGTATGGATGCTATCTCATTCATTGGCTGAATGGCACCGGTCTCGTTGTTTACCAGCATGATACTGATCAATGCAGTATCCCCGTTAAGCTTGTCCCCCAGCTCCTGGAGATTGACCCGGCCGGATTCATCCACACCGACATAATCAACGTCGTAGCCGCATCCTTCAAGATGCCTGAAAACCTCCAGTACGGACGGATGCTCAATTGAGCTTGTGATGATATGTTTTCCCTTTCTGGGGTTCGCTTCAAGATAGCCTCTGATCGCCAGATTATTCGACTCCGTCCCTCCGGATGTGAAAAGGATCTCCCGCGGTCCGGCTCCCAGTGAAGCAGCGATGGTTTCCCGAGCGGCTGTAACAAGCTTTTCCGCTTCGATCCCCTTCCTGTGAAGTGATGAAGGATTGCCGTATATGTTCGCCGCAATATCGCTGATAAACGCCGTAACTTCGTCGTACTGCCTGGTAGTGGCACTATTGTCAAGATAAATCTCCTGCTGCATTCCAAAACCTCTTTTATTTCTAATAATCTGTACGAACTGCATATGTTTCCTTTGCCAGGATTGACACCGCTGTTCGTCATGTATTTCGCCTGTTTTATTATATCACAATTTCTCCTTTTCAAGACTTTTCTTTTATACCCGTTATATTGCAGTCAGGATTCCCGTTATGATAAACTAAAAAGGATGCTCTGGATTTTGGAACCATTTTTAGTGGAAAAGCGTCAAATAAACACCATTGATTAACAACATCTGAAAGGACGATAACAAATGAAACGATTTGGCAGAATAATTTGCATCTTAGTGGCTTTGACATACATCTCTACATTTTGCACTTTTGCTATTGCAGAGAACACCATCCCCTCCTCCCCGGCATCAGACACGACTCCGTCCGCTGTAACCGGCGGGACGACTTCGTCTGCTGTAACCGGTGGGACGACTTCGTCCGCTGTAACCGGTGGGACGACTTCGTCCGCTGTAACTGGTAATACGGTACAACCGGCTCCGGCGTTTTCCGACGTACCAAAAACTAGTATTGCATATGATGCCATTCATGAGCTCAGGCGGCTGGGTGTAACCGATGGTGAGGGTAACAACAAGTTCGGCTTCGGCAAAAACATCACCCGGGGCGAATTTGTTACCTTTCTTGTAAAATTGATGGGTTGGAAGCCGGTGACACCGGCTAAAGCCACTTTTTCCGATAACAGGGATACCAAGAAAAATTATTACATACCGATTGAAACAGCGCTGTCCAATGGTGTCATTACGAAAGGAGACGGTAAATTCAGGCCAAATACGGCCATTACAAGGGAAGAAGCGGCCGTCATGCTGGTCAATGCGCTGGGTTACAATTCGCTGGCTGAAAGGCTCCGTTATTTGAATAAACCGTACCCGGATGTCAACAATAATATTGGACATATTGTCATGGCAAGGGATTTTGGATTGATCAGCGGTACGTCTGCCGCTTTCAACCCCAAGGGCAAGGTGTTGAAAGAACAGGCCGCCATCATGCTGATCAAGCTGCGGGAAGGATTGAATCGTCCGTTGAAGGATCTGAACGCTTTTTATGCCATCAGTTCCACTTCACAGCAGGATAAAATACCGGATCTGACCTCCGTTAGCTTCGGCTGGAGCAGTCTGGGCTATGACCCCGCCACCGGCACAATCATGATCAATACATCCAGAAATGCCGGTGCCAATGATTATTACCTGCCCGTCGGCTTCTCACAAAGGCTGCAGTCTGCCAGGCAGGCCGGTATTCCTGCATTGCTGATGCTCCAGTCAACGCAGGACAATAAGATTACCGATCCTGGTACGGGCTTGCGGGTAGGTATTCCGGAATATGTTCTGACCCGCCCGGACGTATACAAAAAGCTGATCGGCGACATAATATCTTCTGTGAACGGCCTGGCGCTTGGGAATGAAACCGGTACCTTCGACGGGGTGGTCATAGACATTGAGGGCCTGAAGGGCGCAAAACTAAAGCAATGCTTCAACGATTTTCTGAAAGAGCTAAGAACCGCGCTGAATCAGAATCAAAAGAAGCTTTATGTTGCCGTACACCCCGTTATACACGCTAAAAGAAGCGCTACCAGCGTGGACGGATATGACTACAAAACGATCGGCGCCCTGTCGGACAAAGTCATTTTGATGGCGCACGACTATGATGCAAAAAGGCTGACACAGGCAGATATGGCCAGAGGTTTTAACATCACACCGCTTACGCCCATAGAGGATGTTTATTATGCGCTGCAAGCGATTACAGACAAGACCAGCGGTGTCCAGGACAGGAGTAAAATCATGCTGCAGTTTTCCTTTGACTGGACGGTCTGGCACAGGAAAGGCGGCAAAACATTAAATGCAGTCCCGGACAGCTTTAACCTGAACAATTTCATCGCGCTTTTAAACAGCGGTACACCGATTACATACCAGTATGCAAAGGAATATGAAAGCCCTTACATCAAGTATACGGATGCAAAAAGCGGGGCGGAAAATACAGTATGGTATGAAAACACCTCCAGCATCAAGGCGAAAATCAAGCTCGCCAAATTATTCGGCATACAGGGCATATCGCTTTGGAGACTGGGCCTGATACCGGACTACCTGCCTGAAGACGGCAGAAAGCTTGAAATGGACGTGTGGCAGAACATTATGAAGGAAATGGGGAAAAAATAAGTTTGAATGGCCTGAAGGCTATGGATTGGCTTGAAATCAAACTGCAGAAAAAAATGCTCGTTTACGGAGTCATTGCGGCTTTTGCACTGACCGCTTACTGCAACAGCTTTACCGTACCCTTCGTCCTTGACGATTTCGGATCCATTGTCAACAACTATGCCATTCATAAGCTTTTCGACTTTGCTGAGCTGTGGAAGTTCTATGCCAACCGGATCGTCCTCTATTTTACGCTTTCCATCAATTATGCCCTACATGATAACGCTGTTGAAGGATACCATATTGTAAATCTGATCATTCATATTTTCAATGGTATCCTTTTCTTCCTGATTTTTCGGACTCTCTTGTCTTTACCTTATTTTAAAGGAAGGCTCCTTGCAAAATACGGCACTGCAATATCTGCAACAGCAGCCGTACTGTTTGTATGCCACCCCATTCAGGTGAATGCCGTAACCTACATTGTCCAGAGGACGGCTTCCCTGGCTGCCACGTTTTATATGCTTGCGATCCTGTTTTTTATGAAATACAGGCTCCAGGACAAGCTCCAACATTTGCTGATGACATTGCTTTTTACCGTCATCGCCATGTTTACAAAGGAAAATACCATTACGATCCCTTTTATGCTGCTTGTCATCGAATGCATGTTCTTTTTAAAGGATGGCAAAACCTCCTGGTACAAAAGGATTCTCATTTTCCTGCTGCTGTTTGCCACCATACCCATCATACCCGGCACGAACCTTTTACTGAAGGGCTACAGCCAGAGCGACCCCAATGTGAGCTTCAAGGCCAGCACCTCGATGGACAGGCTCCAGTATTTCTATACAGAACTTAATGTAATCATGCTATATATCAGGCTGATGTTCATACCGGACAGGCAGAATTTTGATTACAGCAATGATTTCCCCCTTTCGCCGACCATATGGGATCATTATTCTTATTTCTCCTTTGTCATTCTGGCATTCATCGGACTGTTTTCACTGTATACTCTAAAGCGAAACCGGCTGGTATCGTTCGGTATACTGTGGTTTTTTGCCGGACTTGCAGTGGAATCCAGTTTTATTTCCATCAAGGATGTATATTTCGAACACAGGCTCTATTTTCCCTGTGCAGGCTTCATCATGTTTTTGACCGGTATGATCATGTATGAACGCAAAGCAAGGCGGCACAAGCATCAGGAAGCCTCCGGCCTACTTGTATTGAAGCGGTATCGGCCAGTAAGCTATGCGGTGAAGCACCCTGCACTGCTTTTCCTGGTTGTTTCTCTCGTTCTGATCCCCCTCTATACGGGATTGACCATAAAAAGAAATTACATCTACGGCGACAGCATAAGGCTCTGGAGTGACGTCATCAGTAAGGCTCCCGGAAGTGACAGAGCACACAGCGTGCTGGCGACGGGCTATCTGAATGCCTATGATGATCGGAAAAAGAATACGGAATATCTGGATCTAGCAGAACGGGAATTTAAAAAAGCCATTGCTATCGATTACTACAACGGCACGGCTCATACCAATCTATCGAAGGTATACCTGCTGAAAGGGGAATATCAAAAATGCATCGATGAAGTAAGGCGTACTTTAAGTATCACCAATTCGGAATATGTGCAGTTCAACCTTGGTTCAGCCTACAAAAAGCTTGGTAATACTGCTGAAGCGTTGAATGCGTTTAAAGCCGGTTATGATTTCAATAAGCGAAGCGGTTTCATCTTAATGGCGCTCGGTGACACCTATTATGAAATAGGTGATTTCGCCAGCGCCAGAAAGTACTATGAAGAATATCTGGAAATCAACAAACGCTTTGACAATGCAAATGTAAAGGAAAAACTGAGAAAGATTGAAGGAAGCTAAAGGGGCAGTTTCAAAGTTTCTCCCTCAAAGATCGTGTGATCGCTCAGATTGTTTACCTTTCTAATCTGGCGTATATATTGGCGTACATCGCCGCCCTCGTAATTCGCATTTGCAATATCCCATAACGTATCGCCCTTTTCCACTACAACCGTTTTAAATACTTCGCCCGTGTCGGCACCCTGAGCGGCTGTAGCAAGAAAAATACTGGATAATGTGACGGACACCAGCATAACGAATATGTAGAATCTTTTGCGGTTTTTTAAAACATATCTTCTGTTCATAACATCAACCCCTTAAGAACATTTGTTCTATCACCATTATATTCGAACAAGTGTTCTTTTGTCAATATTATTTCGAACATTTGTTTGACTTTTAATTGTAATTTTAATATAATAAATCATGGAAAAACATTTTCCAATTTGCTGCAAACAGTTTTCTGATGAGATCGGGGACTGTGATTACGCAGTGGACATACAGCTTGATGAAGAGGTGTAATGTATGAATAAGAAGCTGAGTGAAAAACAACAGCAGATTCTAGATTTTGTTAACAGTCAGGTTGAAGAGAAGGGCTATCCGCCTTCAGTACGTGAAATATGCAGTGCGGTTGGCTTCAAGTCCACCTCCACTGTTCACGGTTATCTTGAAAAGCTTGAAAAAAGCGGTCTCATACTTAAGGACCCCACCAAGCCAAGGGCATTAAGAGTTGTCGGAAGCAAAAAGCCCGTTCGCAGGGAAACGGACACTGCCAAGGACTTTTATTCCCGAAGGGAGCTCGTTGATATCCCGATTGTCGGAAAGGTTACAGCAGGCCTTCCCATACTTGCAGTTGAAAATATAGAAGACACCTTCCCCCTGCCGGTAGATTTCGTGCAGAACTCCACTGCATTCATGCTCAAGGTACAGGGCGACAGCATGGTCGAAGCCGGTATTCTCGACAGGGATCTTGTTTTGGTAAAGCAGCAGTCCACAGCAGTGAACGGTGAAATTGTCGTTGCTCTGATCGGCGAGGAAGCCACCGTCAAAACCTTTTACAAGGAAAAGGGCTATGTCCGGCTCCAGCCTCAAAACCAGTACATGGACCCCATTATTGTCCGCGATAACCTTACCATTCTTGGAAAAGTCATCGGTGTATTCAGAAGAATGTAACAGCCATTTCTTTGAAATAAGTAAAGGCCATGGCGGATAAGATGATCAGCCATAGCCTTTTACATTTATGCACATTTCTATTATTCATATTTACTGATAGTCAACCATGATGAGCACCCAACCGTGCCAAGCATTATTCTCTATTGTTGTTGTCATTGAAAATAAAGTTGACGATTTTCATGGGGCTGATGGTGGAAATGGCATGTTTGTATACAAGCTGCTGTTTGCCATCCGTATCGAGAACAACGGTGAAATTGTCGAAGCCCTTTACCAAACCTTTCAGTTGAAATCCGTTCGTCAGGTAGATGGTCACGGCAATGTGCTCTTTCCTGACCTGATTTAGAAATACATCCTGTAAATTGATGTTTGCCTTGTTCACTTGAAAATCCTCCTTAAACGAATCCGTTTTTGTCTTAGCCTTTGTAAAATGCCCTACTATTTTAAAGAATTATTTTAATTCTACAAGATAATTCCATTTGATGCAATACACTCTTGAATTATTTTTTCCGCCAGACCGTTCAAACTGGTATTTTCATCAACCTCAAGCCACTTAATATTTTCCAGTTTTCTGAACCAGGTCAGCTGTCTCTTTGCATAACGCCTTGTATCCCGTTTCAATATTTCCTTGGTTTCTTCCAGCGAGCATTCGCCTTTCAGGTAAAGCAGAACTTCCTTATAGCCGATCCCCTGCATGGCAGTCGTTCCCTTGTCGTAACCAAGTTCCGCCAGCTTTTTCACTTCATCAATAAGACCTTTTTGAAACATTAGCTCTACTCTTTTTTCTATCCGTTCATAAAGCTTGGCTCTGTCCCAGTTCAAGCCGAAAATCAGGTAACGGTACGGCGGAGGCTCAAGCCTGGACTGCCGTGCATGCTGTGAAATCGTCCTGTTGGTATGGGTATACACTTCCAGCGCTCTGATGACTCTCTTGACATCATTCTCGTGGATCCTGGCAGCCGCTTCAGGGTCGGCCTCCTGCAATTTTTCATACAAGTGCCTGTTTCCCTTCTCTTCCGCCTCTTTTCTCAAAGTCTGCCTCAATTCATCATCGCAAATGGTCTCAGAAAATTGAATATTGTATAGCAGAGAGTTGATGTAAAGTCCCGTACCTCCGGCAACAATCGGCCGTCCGCCTTCCTCAATGATCCGGGAAATGTATTTCAGCGCCAGCTCACGGTACATTGCCACACTGAAACGAACATTCGGATCGACTTCATCAACCATGTAGTGCCTGATCCCCGACCGCTCCACCATATCCGGTTTGGCGGTCCCAATATCCATATACCTGTAAATCTGCATGGAGTCTGCCGAAACAATGCTGCCGTTGATCTTCTTTGCCAGTTCTATTGCCAACCCTGTTTTACCTGATGCAGTAGGGCCTACCAATACGATAACAGGCTCCATTTTTTCTGCTTTCCCCCCTCTCTATCTACCAATTGTAACCAGTACTCGTCTGTTTATACAATGCGTTTGAACAATTTTTCCAGATCATATTTCCTGAGCTTTAATATGGCAGGACGACCATGAGGACAGGTATACGGGTTTTCAAGCGAAGCCAGCCTGTCCAGCAATGCCTCGATTTCTCTCTCATTCAGCTTCTTATGGGCCTTCACTGCAGATTTGCAGGCCAGCCGGTATAACGTTTCGTCTGCGAGCTGGCTTTTATGGCCGCTTTCGCCGCTCATCACAAAATCGAGTATTTCAAGGAATATTTTGCTGCAATCCTGACCGCTTTCTTCAAAGGGTACGGAACGCAGAAGAATTGCATTCTGTCCGAAGCTCTCGTAGGTAAAGCCGAGCTGCTCGAAAAAAGGCGCTTCCTCCATTGCAAACCGATATTCGCCGCCTGTCAGTTCGACCGGCAGGACTGCCAGCAATGTCTGGGAAATCGGTTCACTTTTTGAATAAGCGGATTTTAACTCTTCGTAGCGAATTCTTTCATGCGCTGCATGCTGATCCAGCAGAAACAGCTCATCTCCGCGTTCCAGCAGGATATAGGTCGAGAATGCCTGACCGATGAGCCTCGCGCCGTCAAAAAGGTTTCGGCGGTGCATTCCTTCTGTCGTAAGTTTTTCAGAATCTTCCGGCTTCCAGGTAATGTCCGCACCCGTATCGTTTCCTTCCGCAGCCGGATCCGGATGTCGGTCTTCCTTTGCCTGTGAGTAAAGCATCGGGGCTTCCGCAATCCTTTCCGATGCGGTATGTCCTGCCGGGTCCGCTGCATTCGGCACCATAGGTGCTGCTGTAACCTGACTGGCCGTGAATACGGCGTCCTGTATGTTTGGGTCTGCTGCTTCCCGTGCCTGAGGTTCAGAAGCGTTCTGTTCGATCGGGTCTGCTGCTTCCCGGGTCCGCGGTTCTGAAGCGTTCTGTTCGATCGGGGCAGCTTCGTTCCGCTCCGGAGTAGTTCTCCCGGATATCGCATCTGCACGTTTTTGTTCCAGCTCTTTCCTTACCCATTCGAATTCCTGCTGTGTAAAGACCGGCTTTTCTGCCTTTCTTTCAACCAGCCGGAAAGCAGACTCCGCGGATTTACCCCCGGAAGGAAGCGTCCTCACGGAGGATCCGGATAAAAGCGCGCTGTTCACCGCATGATAGACCGCTCTGTATATGTCCTGCTCACTGGAGAATTTGACCTCCATTTTTGACGGATGTACATTGACGTCCACCAGTGCAGGATTGAGACGGATATCGAGCAGTGCAAATGCATGCCGGTTTTTCATCAGAAAGGTGGAATAGGCTTCATCCAATGCGGCCGAAATGGTTTTGCTGCGTATATACCTTCTGTTGATGTATATAGATTGCTGATTCCGGTTGGAACGTGACAATTCTGCCTTCCCGATATATCCGGATATCTTTACGCGGCTGTCGTCATAGCTCACCTCGATCAGCTGCCTTGCCGTTTCTGCCCCGTAAATACTGAATATGGCGCTTTTTAAATCCCCGTTTCCGGGTGTGTGCAAAATGACAGACCCATTGCTGACCAGCTTGAATGAGACATCCGGGTAACCGAGAGCGATCCGGCTCAGCATGTCGGCGATGTAGCCGGCTTCCGTCGAATCCTTCTTAAGGAACTTGTACCGGGCTGGAGTGTTGAAAAACAGCTCCCTCACGGTTATCGAGGTGCCGACCGGGCACCCGGCCGGTTTGACGTCCAGTACACAGCCGCCCTTGATATCTATGGCCACGCCCTGTACGGCACTTTTGACCCTGGTGGTCAGCTGTACGGCTGAAACGGCGGCGATACTGGCCAGCGCTTCCCCGCGGAAGCCCATGCTGGCTATGGATTCCAGGTCGTCCGCCCTTCTGATTTTACTTGTAGCATGGCGTTCAAACGCGATCTCCACGTCATCCTCCGCCATTCCGCTGCCGTTATCTATAACGCGGATAAACGAAATGCCGCCGTTGCGTATTTCTACATTCACACCGGTTGCGCCTGCATCGATGGAATTTTCAACCAGCTCCTTGATCACGGATGCTGGCTTCTCGATCACTTCACCCGCCGCAATCTTATTGGCTGTGTTTTCGTCAAGAATGATGATCTTTCCCATACTAACCCTTCCTTGCCTTCTGCTGCAAGCGGTACAAGGCATTCATCGCATCCAGCGGCGTAATGGTCGAGACATCGATATTTTTCAGCTCTTCCAGCACATCCTTGCCGGCTTTATCTTCACTGCCGCTTGGAATGAACAGCTCAACCTGCCCGTCCAGAGTCACTTTTTTCCTTCTGGAC
>JAEZMC010000177.1 GCA_023435805.1 Bacillota bacterium
GCAATAAAGACCGCCAGATCTTCCATGCCTGATATGGCGGAAATCATGCCGGCCGTGATGCCTTCGGCGGTAAAAAAGGCATGTGGTCTGCTGAAGCTACCTGTTATAGCGGGTGGATTGATTGAAAACAAGGAAGATATCGTACGAATATTAAATGCGGGCGCATTAGGTGCATCCACAGGGTGTAAGGCACTGTGGAGGCTATAATTCTGATAAAAGGATGCGTGTTATATGATAGATTTATTGAATAAAAGTATTGATGAAATGCCAGGGCTTTCTTATGTTTGCGATTGCGGAAAAACGCACTCGGTAGATATTAAAAAAATTATTGTGAGGGGAGATATTCCTGCGATTCTGGCTGAAGAGCTGGAGCCGTACCGAAGCGGCAAGCTTTTTGTCATTTCGGACCCCAATACATATGAAGTCCTGGGAAAAAGGGTTGTACAGAAGCTGGAAGGAAACGGCTTCAATCTGAAAAATTTCGTATTCGAAGGAGGCCACACGCTTGTTCCAGATGAACGCGCCGTCGGAAGGCTGCTGCTCGAACTGGAAGAGGGAACCTCGCTGATTGTTGCCGTAGGCTCCGGTACATTAAATGATCTGGCACGCATAATCAGCTACAAGACCAAAACTCCATTTGCCATAATCGGAACGGCCCCTTCCATGGATGGATTTGCTTCGTCGTCGTCATCTCTGATTATCAACGGTATAAAGATCACCTGCCCGGCTGTTTACCCCGCCATTATCTTCGCAGATACCTCCGTCATGAAGGATGCGCCGATGGAAATGATACAGGCCGGATACGGCGATATCATCGGTAAGCTCACGGCAAAGGCGGATTGGGACCTGGCAGCGGTAAAAGACAATGAATACTTTTGCGACACTACCTCCAAGCTGGTGCAAAACGGTGTTGCCAAATGCATCGAGAGCGCGGAAGGTCTTGTAAACAGAGATGAAGCAGCTATCAAAAAGCTTGTGGAGGCATTAATACTGACGGGAGTTTCCATGGGACTTGTCAATTTCTCCCGGCCGGCATCTGGCGCAGAGCACCTGATGTCCCACCATTGGGAAATGGACGCAGTCGCTGCAGGACGCGAACATCAGCTTCATGGAAATGCCGTAGGGACTGCGACGGTTATTTCCGCGCTGCTTTATGAGATGACGGAGGAAAAACTTCCTGGAGTGCTTCCAAAAGGTCTGGCATATCCTTCATCCGAATATATCATCAGTCTGCTCAACAAGGTCGGTGCTTGTACAAGCCCGAAGGAACTGGGCATAAGCCGGGAACTATTTAAGAGCAGCGTGTTGTATGCCAAGCGGCTCAGATTCAAATACACCATATTAAATCTGCTTGATGAGCATGGGAAGCTGCAGGAATTTTCCGAAGCACTTGTCAGGAGGTTTTATGACTAAAAATCTGGAAGTATTGCGGTCAAAAAAGCTGTTTGTTCTGGACATGGACGGTACGTTTTACCTTGGTGAAAGGTTGATCGAAGGCTCCTTGGAATTCCTTGAAAAACTGAGTGTTACCGGACAGGATTTTTTGTTTTTCACCAACAATTCATCTAAAATCAGCGCTGTATATAAAGACAGGCTTGCTCGTATGGGTTGTTATGTTGAGGAAAACACGGTTGTCACCTCAGGTGATGTAACGATAAAATATCTGAAGGAAGAATACCCCACGGCCGGCGTATATCTGGTCGGTACGAAGCTGCTGGAAGAAAGCTTCAGGGCCGGCGGCATCCGGTTGACGGAGGATTGTCCCGACATTGTTGTGTTTGGCTTTGATACTTCACTAACCTATGAGAAAATATCGAAGGCATGCACATTTATCAGAAACGGCGCGCTTTTTATTGCCACGCATCCGGACCTGAACTGTCCGACGGAAAACGGCTCCATACCGGATTGCGGCGCAATGTGTGCAATGATAGAGGCTTCCACGGGCGTGAAACCGAAATATCTCGGAAAGCCCTGCAGGGAGACTGTAGATATGATCAAACTGATTACCGGCAGGAAGGATGAAGAGCTGGCCTTTGTCGGAGACCGACTTTACACGGATATTGCCGCAGGCGTGACCAATGGCATCACAGGGGTACTGGTCCTGACCGGCGAAACCGCGCTGGAGGATGTAGAAAAATCCCCTGTAATTAAACCGGATTTTATATTTGAATCGTTGGGAGCGCTGGGCAAGGTGCTCTGAAAAGCTTTATGCAAGAAACGCTGCAGTAAAAAAGGAGTGGAAACATGGCTGATATAACGGCGCAGCTAATACAGGAGTTCAGACTGAAACCTTTCCAGGTGCAGAATACCATCAAGCTGGTGGATGAGGGCTGTACTATTCCGTTTATTGCCCGGTACAGAAAAGAATTGACCGGAGAACTGGACGACCAGGTATTGAGAGAGCTGCATGAGAGATTGGTTTATCTGAGGAACCTGGAGGAAAGAAGAGAAGACGTACGAAGGCTCATTGACGAACAAGGGAAGCTGACTGCAGACATTTCTGCATCGCTGGATGCATGTAAAAGCCTGCAGGAAATTGAGGACATATACAGGCCGTTCAAGCCGAAGAGAAGGACCCGGGCTTCCATCGCAAGGGAAAAGGGCCTTGAGCCGCTCGCGAGGATTCTTTTTGATCAGGATTTGCTGAAGGGTGACATTAATATTGTCGCGGCTCCATTCATTGACGCGGAAAAAGGCGTGAGCAACGCAGAGGAGGCGCTGGCAGGAGCAATGGATATCATTGCGGAAGAGGTGTCCGACAATGCAGAGATCAGAAAGACGGTCAGGGAATTGTTTTTCAAACACGGGATGCTGGTATCAAAGGCATTGAAGGAAGAAGATTCCGTATACCGGCTTTATTATGATTTCAGAGAACCCGTATCGAAAATAGCGAAGCACAGGATACTGGCCATTAACAGGGGTCAAAAGGAAGAATTTCTGGATGCTTATATTGATATGCCGGAGGAGCTGGTGACAGCTTATTTGAAATCAAAAAATGTAAAAAAGACGCGCTCCATAACCTCCGAGTATGTGGAAAGGGCTGTGGAGGATTCTTATAAACGACTGATCGCCCCTTCAATAGAAAACGAGGTGCGAAACGAGTTGACCGAACTGGCTGGTGAACAGGCCATGAAGGTATTTGCGGAAAACCTGAGGAATTTGCTGCTGCAGCCGCCTGTAAGAGGAAGAGTAGTGCTGGGTCTGGATCCGGCATACCGTACGGGTTGTAAAATCGCAGTTGTGGACGATACGGGAAGAGTACTGATCACGACGGTCATCTATCCGACCCCTCCGCAAAACAAGGTGGAGGAAGCGGAGAAGGTCATGCTGAAGCTGATTGACCAATTCAAGGTTGACCTGATTTCCATCGGAAATGGCACAGCATCAAAGGAATCGGAGATTTTTGTCGCCAATCTTTTGAAAAAGGTCAGCAGAAAGGTCTATTACATGGTGGTCAGCGAAGCCGGTGCGTCTGTATATTCCGCTTCCAAGCTGGGTGCTGAAGAATTCCCCGAGTTTGATGTGTCTCTCAGAAGTGCCGTATCCATTGCAAGAAGATTGCAGGACCCGTTGGCCGAACTGGTGAAGATTGATCCCAAGGCTATTGGTGTAGGACAATATCAGCATGACATGAACCAGAAGAGGTTGGGAGAGACCCTTGGCGGTGTGGTTGAGGATTGTGTCAACAGCGTGGGAGTCGATCTCAATACAGCTTCACCCTCGCTGCTGTCTTTTGTGTCGGGTATCAATACAACAGTTGCAAGAAATATAGTGGAATACCGGGAGGCAAACGGACGGTTCCAGAGCAGAAAGGAACTGAAGAAGGTTAAAAAGCTGGGTGACAAAGCCTTTGAGCAGTGCGCGGGATTTCTTAGGATTCAGGGCGGTAAAAGTATCCTGGACAATACATCGGTTCATCCCGAGGCTTATGACGCGGCTGAAAAGCTGCTGAGTATAATGGGCTACAAGCTTGAGGATGTACAAAACAGACGTCTGGGTAATTTGCTCAGCGAAGTTGAAAAAAGGGGCATCGGAGACGTTGCTGCTTCCATAGGCGTTGGCATACCGACATTGCGAGATATCATCAACGAATTGCTCAAGCCGGGACGTGACCCGCGGGACGAGCTGCCCAAGCCGGTACTGCTGACGGATGTGCTGGATATTGCAGACCTGAAGCCGGGAATGGTTCTGACAGGTACGGTGAGGAACGTTGCGGATTTCGGTGCCTTTGTGGATATTGGGGTTCATCAGGATGGTCTGGTGCATATTTCTGAGCTGGCCGACCGTTTTGTCAAAAATCCGATGGAGGTTGTTTCCGTAGGTGATATTGTCAAGGTGAAGGTTCTGTCGGTTGATGCGGTTAAAAAGAGAATAAGCCTTAGCATGAAAGGTATTTGAGTTTATTTTGTGATTTGAAAGAAGGATGGAAATGAATATTTTCAAAACAACTGCACATGCTGTTATGAAGCAGCCGTTCATACTTATAACAATTGGAGCGCTGATGCTTCTGGCGGCGGTAATCAATGCTTTTATCCCAATCATGGCCATGATCATGGGCCTTATAAATATGACCGGCGGAACCGTTTTGGAAAGTATACTTTCTATCCTCCAGATGATGATCGATCCCAGCATCATACCCACCGCGCTGATCCTGCTTGCAGTATTAACAGTGCTTTCTGCCGCTGCAGCGGGGCTGCTGCTTCCCGGCTACTTGCTGATTGTAGACGACGGTCTTTCAGAAGGTCCTAAACAAAAAGGTTTATTTATTAACGGGCTACGCGGCTATTTTTTTAAGATCTTCATAATGACTGTTGAAACCATGCTTTGTACTGCAATCCTGGCCATATTTCTTATGGTAGCCTGCGTACCGGCAATTGTTGTGACAAAGGCAGCGTTGTCATCGAAGCCGGATTTGCTGATTGCGGCGCTGTTTGTTGACATTTTGACGGTCGGTGTTGTATTCATGTGCCTTTCATTTTTCAAGGCGTACATTTTCATGTGGTATATCTCCGCGGTTAAAGGCAGTGAGAAACCGTTTTTAACGGGTAAAGCGGTTGCGGATAAACAATTTTGGAATATGGCCCTGGCAATGGCGGTTTTTGACCTGGTCCTGGTAGCGGGTATATACTTAGTCTACCTCAGCGATAGCCAAATGTTCCGTTATACTGCGGGGTGGGTACTGACAACCGGTATATTTACAATGCTTTCGGTTTACCTTGTAAATACACAAAAAAAGTTGGTATCTCTGCATCAACCGGCAAAGACGGCCGGGATGCGGGCAAAACCTAAGGGAAGAACAGGTGGCAGCCGCAGAATATGAACGACGGAGCTTGCGGGGGTACGAGGGTGACGCTTCTCCATTTGTGTGGGGACGCTTCTCCACCCTCTTCCACATTACTTCGCAAAGTTATGATTACCAATGACAACGATAATCGGCCTTGACCAGATCCAGGAACTGGTTGCCGTATTGGGGTTATAGTAATAAATACAGCCGTAGGACGGATCCCATCCGTTTAATGCATCTCTTGCCGCATTAAGGGAACTGGTATCCGGCGCGAGATTGATCTGCCCGTCATAGACCGCATCAAAAGCTCCAGGCTGGTAAATCACACCTGCTATTGTTTTAGGAAAACGTGAATCAGCTGTTCTGTTTAGTACAACAGCTCCTACGGCAACCTTACCTTCATATGGCTCACCCCGTGCTTCTCCATGAATCAATCTGGCCAATAACTGCACATCTGCTGTATCGGCATTTGCAGCACCCTGATTGCTGGTGTTTTGCTGGGCGCCGGTTGGAAGACCGAGAGCCGCCAGTGTTTGTGGGCCGGCAATACCATCTACTGTCAAGCCGTTTTTAGCCTGAAAAGACTTCACAGCGCTATAGGTTAAATAGCCGTAGAGCCCGTCTATGCTTCCGGTATAGTAGCCCCAGTTGTACAATCTGGTCTGTATTTTTGTAACCTCATCACCGCTTGAGCCATATTGCGAAAGTACGGCTTTACTATACCCGAACAGGTCCAGAATCTGTGTCTGATATAACAGGGTAATAACGATCAGAACAGTCACCAGGACTAGAAATGCAGTTCTTTTATGCATTGTTCTTCCTCTCTTCTTTTGTTATGCATTCTTTGTTAAACCCTGTTTATTTTTTGTTATTAGGATAAAATTATTCAGAAAAGCAATATGTAAATTAAAATGATAAGCAGCAAATCATCTTCGAAGGATTCATCGAGCAGCAATATAATTAAACCTATCAATATAAGCTCTTCAACTTTGACATGCCGGCGTACATAATGAATAATACCTGAAAGTGTAGACGGCACGGTTCTTTTTTGAACATTATCTGAGAAGGCCTCTCTCTCATTCGGAAGCGGAATTCCATAGAAATCCTTTTCCTGAAAAGACGGGCCTGCGTTCATGGAATAGGGCGGAGTGGGACTGTAGAAGGGTGATATGTACTTTTTGGTATTCTGTATAGGTCTCTTATACGGCATCAGGGTTACCTCCCCTATTTCTCATGCTCGTTCAGCAGCCTGCTTAAACCGGCTATTTGAAGCAACTGGATACAGTTGCTGATCTTTTTCTGACGCTTGCTGTTCATAAATGGTTGGATAGCATGCAGCAGATTAATTCGGGGATCATTGCTGGTATTGAGTTTGTCCAAAGCCTTTCTTGCCGTATTCATCATTTCCGTATTGGCAGCCGGCTCGGAAATTGTCTGCTTTTCTGCCGGTTCAGTGTCTGAAGCGGAAGACTGGCTGGAGCTGTCTTCCTTGCTTCCTAACGAGGTTGCCAATAAGGTAACAAGCTCCTTCAAATTGTCCGGCATGTTCTCCTGACCTAGCATTTGTGCAATTTGCTGGACCTTTTTAGTAAGATCATCACTCATGGCTTATTCCTCCAAACTCCAGGCACTAATAAATATATTCATTTTTTATTTAATAATGTCTTTAATTTTACCAATGATCTCCGGCCCTTGCTCACCCAACATTTTTTGAAAGGAATCCAGGTCGATGCTGTTCAGCTTCTGTTTCATTTCGGCTTTATTCAGGTTCATCTCTTTCAGCTTGTTGTCATCCAGTTCATTTAGTTTGGACAGGATCTCGTTTTTATCCACCTTGCCGATTTTTTTCGCCAATTCTTCGTTGTTTCCCTCCTTCAGCATGTCAATAGCAGCATTCAATTTAGCCTGCAGTACTTTGTCATCCATTTTTCCTATCAGGTCGGCGAGCTTTTTGTTTAATCCATTCGACATACAGTTTAACCTCCGCTTAAATTTGGCATATATTACAAGCCGGGCAATATCAGGCTTTCATATCACTTACTATGGCATTTCCTCACTGCTTCTGCCAAGACCTGAGAACAGAAGAAGGAATGCTGCGATGACCAGGAGCGGAAGGATACCTCCGATACCTGAAGCTTCCCCAAGATCATCGGTTTCACGACCGGACACAAGGATAAAAATAAAAATGATTGCGAAAATGAGAACTTCATCCAGCCCGTCATCAAATATACCTCGCAAGGTATCGGGGATATTTTCCAAAAAAGCCATATGGGTGCCTCCGGCAATACGATAACAATATATTCTATGACACAAAGAGATGATGTGTTACCATTTTTTTCAGTATCCTAAAAATATGAAAAGAGGGTATAAACCCCTGCCGGCAGCCGGATTTGTGTTGGGTGGGCTAAGCAGGCTCCCGGAAACAAGCTGCTGAAGTGCGGAAAAGTTAGATTTAAACCCTCTTATTCAGTGTCCGCTTTGTAGTGTTTAGTTTTATAGATTCATCCCCTAGTAAAAAAGTTTCAGGAAAACAAGTATGAAAAACAGCAGGGTATCGTTTCCAGAGCAGGTATTGATACCGCGTCTGCCGGTTGAAAGAATACCCAGCGCACTATTGTCGTAAAATAACAACAGAAACACCAAAATGAAGAAAAGGAGTGTGCAATCATGTGTACAGCCACCGCGTTCCATGTTCGACATACTATCCCTCCTTAATAGCATGATATAGAGATCCACATTGACATAATATGCATGTGGGCTGTATATTGTTACTGGTGGGTGAGACA
>JAEZMC010000199.1 GCA_023435805.1 Bacillota bacterium
GTGATGGCCGCCTTCGAGCCCATCGCAGTAAAAAAGAACATACAATTGACATTACACATTGAAAACGAAATCCATTACTATGGCGATCAGAACAGGCTCAAACAGCTTATTGTCATTTTACTGGACAATGCCATAAAATATACGCCCGCCGGCGGCCGTACGGAAGTAGCCCTCAGGCAGCTTGACAATCAAGCTGAGCTGGTTGTTTCCGATACGGGTGAAGGAATGGACAGTGAACACCTGGACAAGATATTCCGGAGATTTTACAGGATCGACAAAGCGCGTTCAAGAGACAGCGGAGGTACAGGACTGGGTCTGTCCATTGCCGACTGGATCGTCAGGGAGCACAGGGGCACGATAACGGTCACCAGCACACCGGGCAGAGGAAGCACATTCAAAGTGCAGTTGCCTGTTCTGCCGCTAAAGGCATGATTTTTGCCCCTTACTTACAGCAACCGCCTAATTGAAGAAATACCGGTTCATCAACGCCTCTGTTTGCTTCCGGTCATATATGTAATACCATACATCCCCGATGATACGGCTTTCACCCGGCAGCGTGAATGCGTTTGTTGCATCGTTTTCCACTCTGCCTGCACTTACCGCATACTGCACAATATCGGAAATAGTAATATTGGTTCTTGCATATTCCCGAAGCACTTCAAATATCGTATCCGCTCTTGACAGGTATTTAATGCTGACCTTCTGTTGTATCAATGCTTTGATGAAATCCTGCTGAACTTTTATACGCCCGATATCGCCCTCCAAATATCCCTGTCCTTTCAAGTTGCCTTTCCTGTAGCGCACAAGCTGTTCCGCCTTTTTCCCGTCCAGCAGCTGCATGCCCTTTTTCAAATGGATGTGGAGATTTTGTACCGGGTCGTCATAGCTCATGGGGAAGGGTACATAGAACCGGACACCGCCAAGCGTATCGATGATTTTCCTGAAGCCCGCCAAATTGACTGTAAAATAATAGTGGATCGGCAGCCCAGTGATTTCGGACACCTTTGCGGCAACCTTTTCTTCCTTCCCTTTACCATACAATGCATTGATTTTCATATACGTTCCGTCCGAGCGAACCCGTGTGTCCCGCGCAATGGATAATATGTCCAGCTTCGATATATCCGGGCGGAAATGGAACAATAAAAGCACATCGCTCCTTGTCTCATCATCATCCAGGCCCAGCACCAGTAGATTAACGGGCATGGACACGTCGGACCGGTATTCGGGCAGCATGTGTTGAGCTGTTTTATCACTCTGAACGGAATATTGGCTGAACGGCACCGGCGCAGGCGTATACCTGCTGTTTCCCTGCATGCGGAGATAATATGCGCCGTTTATAAATAATGCCGGCAGCAGGATGGCACAGATTGAAAATATGAATTTGGTTATTCTCATACGCAACCTCGGGAACACAATGCGGGTCATTTACACTATCATCCCTTAGTATATGTTTGAGGCTCCTTTTCATACAATGCATTCAATCGCCGGTCTTACAGCTTCAGCCTTGTCCCGAACCTCTCCACTGCTTTCTCCGTATTTTCACGGCTGCCGAAGGCGGTAAGCCTGAAGTAGCCCTGACCGCTGGGCCCGAAGCCTGAACCGGGAGTCCCAAGAATATTGGCCTCTTCCAGCAGTTTGTCAAAGAATGTCCATGAATCCATGTTATCGGGTGTCTTCAGCCAGATGTAGGGTGCGTTGACACCGCCGTAAACTTCAAGACCAAGCTTCAATAACCCGTTTCGTATGATGGATGCATTGGTCATATAGTAACGAATTACTTACTTGATCTGCTTTTTGCCTTCTTCGCTGTATACGGCTTCCGCAGCCTTTTGGATGATATAGGCGACACCGTTGAATTTTGTAGTCTGCCGTCTGTACCAGAGTTTATTGAGCGACACGGGTTTTCCCTTTGAATTTTCTGCCATAAGAGCTTTGGGGATTACTGTGTAGGCACATCGGGTCCCTGTAAAGCCGGCGGTTTTGGAAAAGCTTCTGAATTCGATCGCTACTTCCTTTGCTCCATCTATTTCATAAATGCTGTGCGGGACGTCCTCCTCGCTGATATATGCCTCATATGCCGAATCATACAGAATGATGCATTTGTTGGCTTTTGCATAATCCACCCACTTTTTGAGCTGTGCTTTGGACAATGTCATGCCTGTGGGGTTATTGGGAAAGCAAAGATAGATCAGATCGACCTTACAGTTGGGAAACTCAGGCGAAAATCCGTTTTCTGCAGTGCAGGGCATATAAAACACCTTGCTGAACCTGCCGGTTCCGCTGTCGTATGTACCAGTCCTGCCGGCCATAACGTTACTGTCCAGATATACGGGATATACCGGATCCGTCAGAGCTATGATGTTATCCAGTCCGAAAATTTCCTGAATATTGGCCGTATCACTTTTTGCGCCGTCACTCACGAATATTTCATCCATATCCAGCGAAACACCCCTGGATTTATAGTCATTTTCAATAATGGCGCTGATGAGAAAGTCGTATCCGTATCCATCCGGGCCGTATCCCTTGAAGGTCCTCTCGTCAGCCATCTCATCCACAGCAGCGTGCAGGCTTTTAATGACGGCAGGCTGCAGCGCCCTGGTTACATCCCCGATCCCTAAACGAATCAACTCTGCCTCAGGATGTGCTTTAATATAGCTGTCCCTTCTTCTGGCCACCTCCGCAAAAAGATAATTTCCCGGCAGATTCAAATAATTTTCATTAATTAACGCCATAATTCCTCTCCTTTATTTTCGATTGTTTACACAGCCTTGTTACGGTGTATTCCGCAGGATATCCTGCCTGTATGCCACTGATTTTCCAATTGCACAGCGCTGCCTTTGCTCAGCCTTCCATAGAAGTCCCTCTGATGTGTCTAGATCTCGACTTCCCCTTCAAATACTGTGACAGCGGGTCCGGTTTTGTATACATGGTTGTCCTGCTCACTCCATTCAATGGCAAGCTCGCCTCCGAGAAGCTTTACGGTTACGTTTCTGTCACACAGGCCGTTCAGAACCGAAGCCACTGCCACCGCGCACGCTCCTGTGCCGCAGGCCAGCGTTTCGCCTGCAGCTCTTTCCCACACCCGCATCTTTAGGGTTTTCGTGTCGATCACCTCAACAAATTCGCTATTGATTTTCCTGGGGTACAACGCATTCGTTTCCATGGCCGGTCCGTACAGCACAAGCGGGAAATGCTCCACATCCTCAACATAGGAAACAGCGTGAGGGTTTCCCATTGAAACACAGGTGACCTGGAACGTTCTATCCGCAACTGTAACAGGCTCTGCCAGAAAAAGCGGTTTATCG
>JAEZMC010000205.1 GCA_023435805.1 Bacillota bacterium
AGACAATTCTACACCCCATTTTATGTAAAATACCTTACATATTAACATTATTACAAAACATATATATTGTCAATTATTCTTACCATACATAAGCATTTGTAAAAAAAAAGAAATTGTTATTAATGTATTATAGGTTTAAAACCAATCCTTCTTACCACATAAGACCTTAAAGGAAATTCAGTAAAATCAGCACTTACCTTCTCCTTTTAATAAATGTGCAACATTCAATTATAGGCTACATTTCAGGCTAATATTCCGTATCGGTAAACTTATTTTGCGGCACAGACTTGAAATTTTTCACAGATTTGCCAATAAGGTATGGCAAATAATTCACATATCTAGTCAAGAATTTTTATACAAAATCACAGCGGCAAATAGTAAAATGTGGTCATTGAGAAGCAGATTGAAGCTTTCCCATAACTGGTTTTGTGTGGTTGGGGGCAACAGCGCAAAATGAAAAACCAACTTAAAAAAGTCAGGCTTATAAATATCAGTATACGCTCAAAGCTTCTGTTGATATACCTTCTGTGTGTACTCATTCCTACGGTTGTCTTTTCTTACGCATTTTTTGATTCTTCCATAAAAAATTCCAAAAGTGAGAGGCTGATCCTCTACGGACAAGCTTTAAACAGGATATGTACTGCGATAGAGTCAAATGCGGTTAATGCCCTGGAATTGTCCAATATCATATATCCGGATGATATGATGTATGAGTACATTAACAAGCGGTATTTCAATGTAAAAACATGTTTCGATGATTATAACAATTATCTGAGGAGTGCATGGAGCAAGATCCTGACTTATAATACCGCTCTCTTTATTGTCTATTCGGACAACGATACCATTCTTAACGGAAATCATCTCAGCAGGCTTGACAATAACGTAAAGAGCAGCGATTGGTATAAGAAATATCTGGAGTCAGGCCAAAACAGCATCTTCCTTTCCCATGTCGATGAAATTACTTCAAACACTGTTGATATAAAGATGATCTCATATTTCAGAAAGCTGGATTATCATAAAAACAGCAAATACAGGCACTTATTGAGGATTACCTTCCAACCCGACCTGTTTATCAGGTTACTGAGATCGGAAACTCTTCCCGGAACGTTATACATAATTGACAACAATAATCTTGTGGTCGAGAGCACAGATGCAAAAATAAATTCCAACGACCGGGTATTTCAGCCGTTCAATTTGGTTAAGCCGGATCCGGAGCAGATCGTTCTGACTTCACCCGTAAAGTACATGGACGGCTGGAAGGTCATCTGTGTACTGGACAGGGATTTTATGCAGGACGAATATCATATAAACTGGACACAGATTTTGGTCCTGATATGTTCGGTCACGATATTTGCGAGTATTGTAATAT
The DNA here is from genome assembly GCA_023435805.1 of Bacillota bacterium. Taxonomy (GTDB): domain Bacteria; phylum Bacillota; class Clostridia; order Acetivibrionales; family DTU013; genus JAEZMC01. The sequence continues at coordinate 1,370 of JAEZMC010000205.1, forward strand.
ATGCTATTTCATCCTCTCTGTATAAAAGGATTGCAATGCTTGTAGAGCACATGGGGAAGGTATCCAGAGAAGAGTATGTGCTTATACCTGAAGATACCAAGGGAAATGACGAGATAGGGCTTCTTGTCACTTCAATGAACAAGATGATTACAAAGATCGGCACCCTCATAGAATGCGTGTATAAAGCCCAGCTAAGGGAAGCACAGCTCGAGCTTCTGCAGAAGCAGTCTGAGCTCAATGCGCTGCAGTGCCAGGTGAATCCTCATTTCATGTTTAACGTTTTTGAAACAATCCGTATCAAATCCTACTTCAGAAATGAATTTGAAACTGCGAGGATTATCAAATGCATGTCAAAGATATTTAGAAAATTGCTGCTCTGGAACAACGACCTTATTGAGTTCCAGGAGGAGATCGGTTTTATAAGGGAATATATGGAAATCCAGAAATACCGCTATGAGGAAGAGCTTCACTTTGAAATATCAGTGGAAGAGGAGCTTATGGCGCTTAAAATACCCAAAATGACTCTGCAGACTTTTGTGGATAATGCATGCGAGCATGGCTTTTCCGACTCACAGGGTCTGAAAAAAATCAGAGTCACAGCTGACAAAACAGATGAAAACCGTATTGAGATCAAAATACATGACAACGGGAAGGGGATGACTCCCGAGCAGATCGAAAATATAAACGACATAGCGTGTAAGGGCATCGGTATCAAAAATGTGATCGGGCGGCTCAATCTCTACTATGGCAACGGGTACAAATTTAAAATAAACAGTAAACAGGGTGAATTTACTGAAATTGTCCTGTCTCTTGATTTGGACGTTCTGAGAAGGTGTGATTATGTATAGGGTGATTATTGTTGATGATGAGAAACAGATCGTTGACGGCCTCTGCAGAATGATCAAATGGCCGGAGCTGGGCTTTGAGGTCTGCGCAACCGCAAGGAACGGGATGGAAGCTATCCCTCTGATCAAGTCATATAAAGCCGACCTGGTAATGACCGATATAAGGATGCCCGTAATGGACGGCCTCAAAATGGTGGAGCACGTCCGGAAAAATATATCCGAAGAGGCCGAGTTTATCATACTCAGCGGTTTCGGAGAATTCCAGTATGCACAGAAGGCTCTGCAGTACAACGTCAAAAGCTATATACTCAAGCCTATTGACGAAGCTGAACTCTATGGCATACTGGTCGACATCAAAAATTATCTTGATGAAAAGGAAATAAGAAAAAGCCTGAAAATTAAAAACGATCTGATCGATTTTATCTCGGGAGAAGGGTCAAACGCTTCCGAACCAAACCTGGAGAGCGAGACTGCATACGGCCTGCGTTACATTGTTGTGGAACGTCATGAAGATATCTGCTCGCTGCTCTCATACCAGGATGAACAAAAGCATTCCGACCTCGGCAAGTTCATATCCGAGAAAATTGGGCAGTCCAAGATGCGTTTCGTAGTACAGCATGATCGGAACAGTTGTCATATGATAGCAGGGGAAAGCCTCCTGAAATGTTTTGAATATAATATAAAGCACCTTGCAGCTTCGATCCATGAATTCCTGTCAAAGCACAAATCCACTCAGGCAAATATCCTTATAGGTGAAAAGGTATCGAGCTTCAAGGAGCTGTATCGATCGGCACAATCGATCTCCATGTGCAGGAACAAGCTTTTTTATTCGAAAAATCCATCGATCATCCTTTATGACGATATCAAGGAGGAAAAATTCAGCAAAATATTTGAAGATAACGGCATGATCGTTAAAATAATATCGGCATTCAGAAAAAATGACATGGATCAGCTTGTTAGATCCATAAAGGTTTTGATCGATCATATCTCGAGTCTGCAGGTCGTTCCGGAGATCGCCACGATACACCTGGACACGGTCATGGCATCGATCATACAGCTCCTGTCCGAAAGGACCGAGGATATGAGCGACGTGCTCGAAATATATTACAATTATAAAAAAATGCGTGACAGAGCAGGCATTTATGAACATGGAGAGCTTGTAAAAGAGTTCTGCCAGTACTGCAACACCTTTTCACTGAGCCCCAATAATAATGAAAGCACGGATGTAGTGGCAAAAGTCGCAAGATACGTGGACGATAATTTTATGGAGCCCTTGAAGATCGCATGGATAGCCGAGCGTTTTTTCGTCAATCCCGCTTATCTCGGACAGCAGTTTTACAAAAAGAAGGGTTGTTCCCTTAACAATTATCTTAACATGATCCGACTGGAAAAGGCAAAGGAGCTGCTTCTCAATTCAAGCCATCGTATCTGTGAGATTGCAACCAAAATCGGCTATGAAGACCCTAATTATTTTTCAAGCAAATTTTATGAATACACGGGCTATACACCTTCAGGCTACCGAATCACAGGCCGCAAATAACACCGGGCCCAGCCCCTTCCATATCAATATCAAACCTATAAAAAACAAAGAAATTACTATACTTTTTTTAGAGAGTACCGGACACCTGATAAATTATAATGGCTATGTAAATAAATCCATTAAAGGAGGAAAAACCATGAAATTATCCAAAGTGCTCATCATGTTGCTCGTGACATCCTTGCTGCTGTCAACTATGATCACCGGCTGCGGATCAGATACCGCACAGACGAAGGAAACAACTGCTGCGTCCGCAGAAAAAGGTGCTGCCGCTACGACAGCTGCAGCAGAGGAAACCAAGGCTCCGGAGCCAATCACCTTCACCATGTTCAGTGGAGACACATTCCAGGCGCCCTCCGAGGACAACCCTGTCGTTAAGAAGGTAAGAGAACTTACAGGTGTAACGATCCAATTCGAATTCCTCGTAGGTGATCTGGCACAGAAAATGGGTGTTATAATTGCTTCCGGAGATTACCCGGATCTGATGCAGCCAAGCCAGTCCCGTTCAACCGCTATGGAAGCGGGTGTATTTATACCGTTGGATGATTATGTCACCAGCGATAAATATCCGAACCTCAAGAAGCACTATGAGCCATATCTTGGCAAATTGAGAGCAGCGAGCGGCGGTAAGAACCAGATTTTGCTCATCGATAACTTTGGACGCTACTATGGAGACTGGATCCCGACCTACCTGAACGGACCTGGATTCTGGCTCCAGAAGGATGTTCTGGCGGATGCAGGGTATCCGAACCCCAAAACGCTCGATGAATATTTTGCACTGATTGAAAACTATGTGAAGAAATATCCGAAAATTGACGGACAATCCAGCCTTGGTTTTGAGGTACTGTCCTACGATTGGCGTTCCTTCTGCCTGAAGAATCCCGCACAGCATCTGATCGGCCATCCGAACGACGGCGATGTTATTGTTGACCCGAAGACCTACGTCGCAGAGCTGTATCAGGATAAGGATTTTGCAAAGACATATTATAAAAAGCTCAATGAAGAATTCCATAAAGGTATCATCTCGGCTGAAACCTTCACTCAAAACTATGACCAGTATCAAGCCAAGATCTCGACAGGCCGTGTCATAGGAATGTTCGATCAGTACTGGAACTTCCAGAACGCTGAAAGGCCTCTGAGGCAGGAAGAAAAATGGAACAGGACCTATGTAGCAACGGACATCACCTATCCGGGTTACAAGGGACAGTACCTTGACGCGCCGACCTTCACCGGCGGTAACGGTATGGGCATCACAACAGCCTGCAAGAATCCCGAAAGAGCGATACAGTATATAGACTTCATGCTGAGCGAAGATATGCAGAAGCTTCTGCAGTGGGGCATCGAAGGTGTCAACTACCAGGTTGACGACAAAGGCGTATACTACAGGACAGAAGAACAGCGTACCCAGTCCCGTGACCAGGCGTGGGTCATCAATAATATGGCAGATCAGCTCTGGAACCAGTTCCCGAAGATACAGGGCATATTCAGCGACGGCAACTGGTGCTGGCCTGACGAGCAACCCGGTGAAGTCGCTGCACAGCAGAGCAAATATGATCGTGAATTCCTCGGGCATTACGGCTTCAAGCTCCCGACAGAGTTCCTCACCCCTCCTCCGAGCATGAAATCTCCAGACTATTATCCTGTATGGGGATATACAATGGAAGACGGATCCCCCGCAAGGAATGCATATAACAAAATGACAGAACTTGAAAACACTTACCTGCCGCGCATCATAACAGAAGACGCCAGCAAGTTCGACGCCGCCTGGGATGCTTATGTAAAGAAGATCCAGGCTTGTGGTTATCAGGATTACCTTGACTTTGTAAACGCCGAGATCAAGAAAAGAATGGGGAACTAGAAATCACTGCTGAATAAATGTGGATACATGGGCTTCGGCCTATGTATCCACATTTGATAAACTGGTAAATATCATGTATTGGGGGCAGGAATATGCAGTCAACAGACGCTGCAATAAGGAAGCCTGATATTAGCAGGCCCAACAATCACTTACTCAAGACAATCGTTAAACAAAAATCACTTGTCATCATGTCTCTACCGATCCTCGCATATGTTTTCATATTCAGTTACAGGCCGCTGAAAAATCTTGTTATGGCTTTTCAGGATTACAGGCCCGGAAAGAAAGTCCAGGAATGGGTCGGATGGGAAAATTTCGGTTTATTGTTTAATGACGAAAGGTTTCTAAGAGTTATCAGAAATACGATATGCATGAGTACACTCAATTTGGTATTCAGTTTCCTATTTGCTATTTTACTTGCCATTCTTCTGAATGAGCTGCGTAACGGTATTTATAAGAAAGTAGTGCAGTCGATATCCTATTTGCCACATTTTCTGTCGTGGATCATTGTAACAGGTCTGGTTGCAAACTTCCTGACATCGGATAACGGCATGATCAATAATGCCCTGACCCAGTTCGGCATTTTAAAGGAGCCGGTCCCATGGTTGTCTGAACCAAATCTGTTTTGGCTGGTCGTTGCCGCAGCGAATGTCTGGAAGGAGACAGGCTGGAATTCTATTATATACCTTGCCGCCATTACAAATATTTCGTCGGAGCTCTACGAGGCGGCATTTATGGATGGAGCAAACCGCTTCCAGAGAATACGGCATATTACGCTGCCCGGTATAAAATCTACAGTTGTAATACTACTGATCCTGAACCTCGGTTTCATACTGAATGCGGGATTCGAAGTGCAGTTCCTGCTGGGTAATGGAATTGTATCGGACGTTTCGGAGACAATTGACATATTTGTGCTGAAAAATGGCATATCCTTGGGTAACTTCTCACTTGCTACTGCGGCAGGCATGTTCCAGACCGTAGTCAGCGTAATTATGATCACCGGTGCAAATTATGTTGCCAAAAAGCTCGGTGAAGAAAGACTGGTATAAGGAGGGGACTGAACAATGACGAATACTAATCTCAAGAGGTCACTACCTGACAGGGTGTTTGATATCTTTAACATTTGCTTAATGCTGTTGTTGATGATCGTCATGCTCTTTCCGTTCTGGAATACGGTGGCGGTATCCTTCAACGATGCAAATGACAGCATAAAGGGCGGTATCAATTGGTGGCCGAGGAAATTCACATTCTATAATTACGAAAATTTATTCCGTACGAATAAACTAATCAATGCATTCTGGATTTCTGTTTCAAGAACGGTCCTGACTACTATCCTGAATGTATTCTTTTCATCACTGACTGCATATATTCTGAGCCGAAAGGATTTCATCCTGAAGAAATTCATGACGGTGTTCCTGATTCTTACCATGTATATAAGCCCCGGTTTGATCCCTACCTATTTTAACTACAGGGACCTGGGATTGATCAATAATTATCTTGTCTATATAGCGCCTTCGATTATCGGCGTCTTCAACGTAATAGTGATAAGAACGTTTATCAACGGCCTGCCGGAAAGTCTGGCTGAATCCGCCAAAATAGACGGTGCAGGTGAATTCAGGATCTTCATACAGATTATCATACCATTATGCAAACCGATACTTGCTACTGTCGCGCTGTGGGTTGCAGTAGGCGCCTGGAATTCCTGGTTCGACACCTATATTTTTGCGTCATCCAAGCAATGGCTCAGTACGCTGCAGTATGAAATGATGAAATTGCTGTCCTCGTCCATCGTACAAAGTATGCAGGCAAATCCAAATGCGTCCGCGACTACTCACGCCAACACGGTTACACCTAATTCGATCAGGGCTGCCATAACAGTAGTCGCATCCGTGCCGATTATAATGGTATATCCGTTCCTTCAAAAATATTTTGTTGCCGGGTTATATCTCGGAGGCGTCAAAGGTTAGAACAAGCATCAACGGGCGGGCAGGCCGCCCGTTGAGTGGGCGTCGCTATCTCACGCCCTTCGTTTGGCAATGATTCTGATAAAAGTAATATTATCACCAGCTAGAACATTAAAAGGCTCTTCATGTGCATTGAATATCATTGCCCCTCTTTTATAAATCATGTTGCCTTCGTTATCAGGTAGATTATCCGCAATTAAAATATCGACCATTCCGGAATGATTCAAATGATTCACCCACCAATCAAGTGAATGCCAATTGTCAAGCTCCTTGATCCAGTACGGCTTCAGTTTATCCGGTATCCCATCCTTATATTCCTGATAGAAGCCGGGAACGATAATGCCAATCTCACCGCCTGGTTTGATATGCCTTATCAGATGATTTTTCAGAAAGGCCTCGTCTGTTGCATAGAAAAATATAGAATTCACACTCACCATAGCGTCAAAGAATTCATCCGCATAAGGTAATGCATTCGCATTCGCATGAACCGGGAACACCAAGTTTTCCAAACCCATTTCACAAATACGTTTCCAGTTATCCGAAGGGCTGATCCATAGGTCCGTCGCCCATACCTGGGATTCAAATTCTTTTGCAAGAAAGATCGAACTAATCGCTTTTCCACACCCCATATCGAGAATACGCATATTGGTACTTATATGCATTACCTGTGTTAATGACTCCTGCAGCCACAAGCAATGTGAACCCATAGCGTTCTCAATAATCCAGTCAGGACTATATTTGAGTGTCAAGGGATATCGTTCGTTTTTCATTATTTCATAAATCTGCTCTTTGGTTATTTCCATTTTGCCACCCCTTCCTTTTTCATAAGAACTTCTTGCTTTTACATTTCGTGATAGAGTCAGTGACTTAATCATCCACTCCTTTTAAACATTTATGCTATCGTCAGTGGTGTACCTATAAAGGTTTATTAAAAAGAGCATGATTATCCTTACTCAAGGGATATCATGCTCTTATTCAAAAATAGGAGGGTGTTCCTATCCTTTGACTGCGCCAATCGTCAGGCTTTTAATGATCCTGTCGTTCAGAAAGAAATAAGCTATAATGCTCGGAACAACCATGATTACAATGGCCGCCAGCTGGACCGTCCAGTGAGCGGAGTATTGCCCCCTGAACCTGGTCAGGCTTACAGGAAGTGTCATCTTGGTCTCATCCGGCATGAAGATCATGGCAAACATCAATTCATTCCATGCTGCAATAAAGTTGAAAATGGAAATGGTCGCAATGGAGGATTTGGACAGCGGGAACAGGATTCTCCAGAATACCCCGCTCATTTTGCAGCCGTCCATGATGGCTGCTTCCTCTATCTCCTTCGGGAAGGAGGCCATAAATCCGCTCAGAATGAAAATGGAAGTCGGCAGAGAAAACGCAACGTAGGGTAAAATCAGGGAAATATAATGATTCAGAATTTTCAGCTTGTTAAATACCAAAAAGAGCGGAATCAGGGTAGAGTGGATCGGTATCATAACTCCAATCATGAAGATGCCCAGGACAAGTCCCGAGTATTTCCACCGGAACCGCTTCAGGGAAAATGCAGCCATGGCGGATATCACGATCGTTATCGCTACCGATGACAAGGATACAATTACCGAATTTAAAAAACCGGATCCAATATTACCAGAGGTCCAGGCAGTCATAAAATTGCTTAACTGGAAGGAAGATGCCGGAGACCAGGGGTTGCTGAACATCTCGGCGTCCGTTTTCAGCGAATTGAAAACCAGCCAGAGGACCGGATAGAGATAGCCAAGCGACATGACTGCAAGGAATGTGAAAGAAATGCCTTTTGGTATGGATACTTTTTTCCCCCCAATAGTAGTATAAGACATGCGAACTTCCCTCTCTTTAATAAAATTGTACATCTTCCGTTTTAAATGCCTTGTTTAGAATAGCTGCCACAAGAAGGCACATTATAAGCAAAATTACTGCAATTGCACTCCCAAGACCATACTGCATGTCCCGGAATGATTTATAATACATGTAAAGGGCCAGAACCTCGCTTGAGTGGTTAGGCCCGCCGTTCGACATGACATAGATCAGGTCGAAATAACGAAGGGAGCCTGTTGCCAGCAAAACAGCGTCGATTTTGATAATCGGTTTAATCAGCGGCAGCGTGATGTAACGGATTTTTCTCCAGAAGGTCGCTCCATCGAGTATCGCTATTTCATTTAAGCTTGCAGGAATGTTTTCGATGGCGGCCAGGAACAAAATCATATGGTATCCGATAAATTGCCAGCAAAGGACAATCATAATTGATAGCAGCACCGTCTTTTCGTCCGCGAGCCACAGGCCGGTGCTGTTCTTCAGTCCGATCAGCACCAGAAATTGATTAATCAGCCCGTTCTCGGGATCGTAAATAAAGGTCCACATCAAACCGATGGCTACGCTGGCAAGAATGTTCGGCATAAAGAATACTGTTTTGAAGTACCTTGTCCACTTTAGTCCGCTTGACAGGGCAATTGCCAGCAGTATGGCAAGCGGGATCTGGATTACGATAGACAGAACCAGGAGCAAGAGGGTGTTTTTCATGCTGCCAATAAAAATTCTATCTACGGTGAATAGTTGTTCAAAATTGCTAAGACCGACAAATACCTTTGACCCAACCAGATTCCATTTTAAAAAGCTGTTGCTTACTGTACTGCAAACGGGAATTGCCACGATTCCGAGATAAACTACGGAAGCTGGTAACAGGAAGAGTATAATCGAGCTTATATTTTTTTTCATGGATTCCATTGGTAACATCTCCTTTTGCAGTTACGAAGGTGAGTTGGCTTGTGGTATGCCCATCCGGCGGCTGTTTTGGCTTGTGAGCCGCCGGATTGAGCTGTGAATATTTACGTAATTATGTGTCTTTCTGACTGTGTTTAGTTGGCATCCTTGTTTGCTTCCATAAACTTCTGGAGGTTTTTAAAGGATTCCTCCGGGGATTTGCCGGCAGTGATGGCCTGAATGGTGTTGTTAAATTCGTTGCCGATCGTCGGTCCCAATCCGATATCATAGAATACGAACAGGGTCTTCATATCCTTAAGGAGATCATTGGCCTTGATGCAGACCGGGTTGACCTTTGCCGGGTCAAGTTCGATGTTGGTGGCCACAAGGTTGCCCTCTTCGCTGAGCTTCTTCTGGACGGAAGGATCGGAAACGAGCTTGATGAATTCGGCGGCAGCTTCGGGTGACTTGGCTTGGGCAGATACTGCAAAGCTCTGGTCCGGCTGTCCCACCCAGCTGTCCGCATTTCCTTTTCCTCCGGTTATTTCAGGGAACTTGCAAACACCCAGCTTTTCCTTCATTTCGGGATACAATTGCTGGATCGCCCAGCTGCCCATAATATGCATGCCCGCTTTTCCTGCGACGAAGTCCGCTCTGGAAGGATCGTTATCCAGTGCATTGAAGCCCTTCGGGAACGCATTCATTTTTATCAGCTCCTGTAAAAGCTTTCCTGCTTCGATAAAAGCGGGATCCTCCCAGGTGCCGGTTCCATTGTATACCTTGTCATAAGGTTCGGTACCGCCGATACGGTTGACGAGCAGTTCACTGAGCAGCGCTCCTACCCAGGGAGCCTTGTTGCCAAGGGCAATGGGTGTAACGTTGTTCTTGTTCAGTACGGTTATGATATTTTTCAAATCATCATACGTTTTCGGTTCGGTCAGGCTATATTTATCAAAAATCTCTTTGTTGTAGTAAAGCAGCACCACCGTCTGGGTGGTCGGAAGTCCGTATACCTTGCCGTCGAACATGAGAGCATTGTAAACTCCGGGGACATATCTGGATTTCCATTCGGTGTCTTTATTGAGCATATCCGTCAAATCGTATACCTTCCCCGCCTGTACATATGGCTTTAGAAATCCTGCAGACCATGTATTGAATACGTCCGGGGTCTCACCAGCGGCAATCAGGGCGGCGATCTTCGTTTTATACTGCTCTTGCTCGGTAATCTCGAAACTAGCTTCCGTATTGGATTTGTTGGTCTGGTTGAAAAGATCGACAGTATCCTTCAGAATAATGGAATTTTTATCCGTAGCAATACCCCAGCAGGAAACCTTGATTTTTGTTTTTTCTGCAGGCACTGTAGAGGCCGGTGCGACAGTCGTCTCATCTGCGGAAGAGCTTTCCGCAACGGCAGCACTCTGATTTGAAGCCGCAGCTTCCTCGGTCTTTCCGGAACAGCCTGCCATAAAGGAAGTGAGTATCAGACACAGGCAAAGAAGCACAGTAAATAACCGTTTCATTATTTATTCCTCCAGTTTTTATTTGTCGAGTACTCGAATTATCTAGATTATAAGGCAGTACCGGTTATTGGGAAATGACACAAAAATGCCTTTTTCCTTTAAATTTTTGACTTTATTTCATTTTCCAGAAATAAAAAATACCCGGAGAACCAGGCAAAACAGCAAAGTATGAGGAGTCAGGATGCCCGGAGCAGATCAAGTGGAAATTGGATCTTCACACAGGTTCCTTCATCTGGGCTTGAAGTGATGGTAATGCCATATTCCTCACCGTAATACAGTTTTAATCGCCTGTCCACATTCATCAGCCCCAGATGCGTGTGAGGCTTTTCACTATACTCGAAGGAGGAGGTGTGAGAGGGGAGGAGACCGTCGTCGGAAAAATCATCCTTCGCTTCGCAGGCCTGTTTGCTGAAAAGCTCATTCAATTTGTCTACCTTTTCCCTGTCCATGCCAATTCCGTTATCGGAGACCAGCACAGTCACCTTCCCTTCGTACATGGTGCTTTCAATAATGATCCGCCCTTTCCCGATCTTTTTCTCCAGTCCGTGGACAATGGCATTTTCCACAATCGGCTGAAGCACCAGTTTGGGAAGAATCGCCCTTTCGATGACGCCGCTGATATGGATGAACGCTTCAAACCGGTCCCGGTATCGGAATTTTTGGATCATCAGGTAGTTCGAGATGTTTTCAACCTCATCCTTTAAAGTAACAAAGTCTTCCCCTCCAATGCTCGCCCTCATCAAATCTCCCAGGGCCTTGACCATGTCACCGATCTCCGGCGCATCCTTCTTTCTGGCCATCCAGTTTATAGATTCCAGCGTATTGTACAGAAAATGCGGATTGATCTGCATTCTCAGGGATTTCAATTCGGCTTTCTGCTTCAGGTATTGTTCCTGATAAACAACCTGGATGAGCCTCTGTACTTCCTTGACCATATTGTTGAAATGATTGCTTAATTCGCCGATTTCATCCCCCGATTCAGGAGTAATGGAAACATTGAAATTGCCCTTTCCTACCTTTTCCATTGTAGATGAAAGATTTCTGAGGGGTCTGGATATGCTTTCCGAAAACAGGATGGATATCAGGAACGCGAGAAGACAGCAAACAACACCTATCACAAGGATCAAGTTTCTCAGGTTGATGATGTCTCTTTCATACAATGTGGTGGGAATATTGGCAACCACCCTCCAATCGCCGTTATTGACTATTCTGGATGCAATGTAACTGGCTCCGCTGCCGTTTCTTACGGTATCAAAGTTCTCCTTGAGATGATCCGGGGTGATGCCTTTTCCTTCCTGGAAAAGATTCCGCCCAATCAGGCTTTTATCCCTGGACGACAGGATTCCGCCCTCTCGGTTAATAATATAAACTTCACCGTTGTTTAAAAGATCCATGGATTCACAAATCTCAAATAGCGCGCTTTCTTTCAGATAAATCAGAAGGTATCCAATTTTTTTCTGGTACAGGACACTGTTGATTACCCTTCCGACCACTATTGTCCCGCTTTTCGGTTCCGTTTCGAACCAGACCGCTCTGCCCATGGCTTCATCGAGCTTTCCCATTTTCTCTGCCAGGGTGTTGGGGTAATACTTGGACGGATATAAAAAATAATTCGATCCAGATAGCGATGTAACCTGGATAAATGTTATATCTGCGTCGGTGGAGGCGGAGCTTTCCAAAAAGGTTATAATATTCGAATGAATCCTTAAATTGTCTATCTCGTCCCCGGTTCCGCGATTGTCTTTTTCCAGTAGTTCCTGAAAGGATCGGTTCGTCGTGATCTGAAAGGAAAGCCGTTCAGTTGCTTGCAGCCTGGCATCGATATTTTTTCCGGTTTGCTTCAGGATATCGGCGGCATAATTCTTCATATTTGCTTTTAAAAGCTTTTGGGATGTTTGAAATGAAAAAAATCCAATGCAAAGCACTGGAAGTAAAATAAAGATCAGGAAAGAAAACAATAGTTTGCTCCGTATCGGCAAATTCCTCGAATTCTTCATATCCGTACCTTCTTTGGCGTAATGATCTGCTCCCGGTATTCCGAAGGCGTCATACCAAAATATTTCTTAAATACCTGGCTGAAATAGCCGGAATCCCGGATACCAACCTTCCCCGCAACCTCATATGCCTTCATATTGACATCGCCCAGCATTTCACATGCCTTGCGCAGTCGTGTTCTCGTAAGTATTTCCAGAAAATTTTCTCCCGTTTCCTTTTTGATGAGCCTGCTTAAATAGAAATGATTCATAAAAACATGCTCCGAAGCAGAAATCAGTGTGATATCGTGCATATAATACCGGTCTATGTAATCCAGCACCTTCTGTACAATCCGGTTTTGGACATGATATTTCTCGATTCCCGAAAATTCCCCTGATGCGATCTCCTGAAGCGATTCGTTTTCCGGGGTGTCCTTCAGGCTGTCCACCAGAAGGGTATTGCGTATAATATCCTGCATGCTGGCAATTTGCTTGCTAATTCGTTCTTTTTCCAGCTTGTCGTTTCTTTCCGCATCCGTCATTTCTTTGACTTTCAATACGGCGCTGACGATTTCATCGGGTTTTGACGGCTTCAGTATATAACCGCAGGCAGCCAGCCTTATGGCTGAATGGGCGTATGTAAAGTCTTTATAGCCGGTGAGCAGGATTGCCTTTATATTGGGTACAACAGCTTTTGCCGCGCTGATCAGTTCAAGACCGTCCATGCCCGGCATTCTGATATCCGTCAGAAGGATTTCTGGCATTGTAGATTTTATCAGGTCCATAGCTTCTATTCCGTTGGAAGCTACTCCCTTCAATTCGATCCCGTAGCTGCTCCAGGGTATGGACTCCAACCCTTCTCTAATGATGATCTCATCATCTGCTATGACTATTCCGATCATATTTTATCATTCCTTTGCCCAGCTATGTATCCATGTTCATTATAACCTATAAAAATTCGGAAGGAAATGCCATAAAAATTACTTTTTTCTTTAAAATATTGATTTATTTCTACCGATTCCTTGTTTCATGGGATATTCCCGGATATAATAGCACTGAAAACCGCATGTCAAGCTGGTTTCAGATGAAGGATCGGGAGTCTCCGACCTGTCAAAGATTGATATCCCGGAAGCCGATCCGGATTCCATTAGAACCGTATTTTGCGGACCTTTAAAATGAATGTAACCTGTAATCGTGTTTCTGAAAGGATAAGAATATGAAAAGAATGACATTCCTGCTTCTATTCCTGGTTGTTTTGATCACTGGCTGCAGCGGCCGTGATACGGCAAACAGTTCTGATACTTCCGGAGCTGCCGGTTCGCAGGAGGATATATTGGTTGTTCAGCAGGGTACCGGTGAATCGGGTCAAAATTCTGAAGAGGTAACCGGCAATATCGGCGAAGAGAACCAGGAGGAATCTAAGCTGAACAAGGAAACAGAGCATTTCAGAATATATTGCACTGAAAAGGACAAAGACTGCCTTGAAGACCTGGGGAAGGGTCTGGAATCAGCCTATTCCAAAGTAACGAAAGACTTGGATTGTCCGTTGGATTATAAGGTGGATGTGACGGTCTATCCGGATATAAAATCCCTGCAGCAAGCAGTCGGTCTAGGCGGTACGGGTGCGGATGACTATATGACTGCGGCCACGATCGGCAAACGGATGCATCTTGTTTCCCCATTAAATCCAGGTCCGGTAAGAGATTACGATCATATGGTGAATTCAAGCACCTTTCATGAATTCACCCATGTTGTAATCAATGAATTGACTTCCAGCGACACATGGCCGTCACAGGTCCCGAGATGGCTCAATGAAGGAGTTGCCTCTTACGAAGGCGGCCCGCCGATGCCGGTGTATATCATGAAGCAACAGGTTGCGGCAAGGGTTTCAGCCGGTTCTGTGCCGTCCTTTGAGGAGATGGCAGGTTACGGCGGTGAATATAATGCGGTGGGTGGTTATTTTTTCATTCTGCCTGCCGGTACCTTTTTCATTGAAAAATATGGCTTTGAGAAAGTGAAGCAATTAATCCTGTCACCCGACCGCTTTCAGGACATCCTTGGCAAGTCCGAGCAGGAGCTGTGGGAGGATTGGCTGGAATACCTGAAAAAGAATTATACATAATCCGTCCCTGCACTGCCATTGCTGTATACATACAGAAAGGACCGTGTGTACATGACGTCACACGGTCCAAGTTATCAGTTTATAGCATAGATTATCCGAAAATGTTTTTTCCCTCCTGGATAAGCTGCACCACTTTGTTTTCAACCTTGGATAAAATATTCAGCATTTTCCCGGACAGTTCAACAGCTTCGTCGTAATGCTTGCGTGCCGTGACCTCGTCATTACTTTTAACAGCTTCCAATACCTTATCTCCCATTCCGTGGAATTGGCTGTGAATGAGATCAATCTGCTTCCAATCCTCGAGGATGGATGCATGGTCAAGTCGAATAGCATGGTAAAAATGTCCGAATGCACATTTTTTCGAATTCGTCTGAAGCGGATATACACGCATTTCCGTTACGATCCTTTTCAGCCCTTCCACCCATTTGACATGCGATTCCCTGGCTTTGTCGAGCACCAGCTGCAATTCCTTGTTGGTAACCGCATGCCTGCCACCTTTCAATGCCTCAAAAAGCTCACTTACGATCGCCGAAAGCTCATCGTCGATCTTTGAAATCTGTGCGGCGAACTCCACACTTTGCGTTGCATCCTTGTGAATGCTCTGTGTCATGTGACTGAGCCTTTCTGCATCGCTGCTGGAAGCCTCCATGGCCTGGTCGATTTCATCGGCGGCCACCTTGATACCCTCCATGGATTTGTTGATATCCGCCACGTCCCGGATCACATTTTTCAGCATCTTTACATTTCTCTCAACCGTATCTGAAACCAGTTCGATCTTTTCGCTCATTAATCCGGTTGAAGTCAGCGTGCTATCCAGGCTTTCCTTCCCTTCATATGCTGCGCCGTGTATACGGTTTACAAAATTCCGCATCCCTTCAAGGTTATGTTTGGTATCATCAGCCAGCTTCCGTATTTCCTGGGCAACAACAGCAAAGCCTCGTCCGTGTTCTCCGGCTCTGGCAGCCTCGATGGCCGCATTCAATGCCAAAAGGTTCGTTTGCTCGGCAATCGTCTGGACACTGTCGACAATTCTGCCCACTTCCGTCGCAAGTTCAACCAGCTGCTGTATTTTGCCGCTCATAACACCGGTGTCCTGGACAACATTATCCTTTATTTCCTGCACTTCCTTAAGCAGATTCATACTTTCGTCATTCTTCAGCGCCAGGGCTTCGGACTCATTCGCAAGGCTTTTCAAGGTCCGGCTGGTCGTATCGATGGATTCGTTGACTTGACTCATGCTGGCTGTCGTCTGTTCAACGATGGCGAGGTTGGATTCACTTAAGGAGGCCATCTCACCCGCAAAATCCATCAATTGATAAGAAATATGCGACATACCAACATCAAAACTGCTTAAGGAACTGGCAATATCAAGAATCTTTTTTGCTGCGTCCGACATTTTCCCCTCATTGTCCAGCAGCTTTTCAAAATGGCCTAATACCTTGCCGTGAAGTGGATATTTGACAACAGGACTGTCTGAATTCCTGCCTGCCAAAGCATCTTCAACATATTTGACTATGCATTCTGCCTCTTCACATGGTTTACGTAAAGATCTACCAAGCACAAAAATCTCCCCCTAGTAATTAAATTAATGCTAATGATGTATGTTCATTATTATCATTCCATTTGAAAGGGAACTTTAGGATATGCAAACACATTATAACATTCTTCTGTATGGTAACTCAACAATAGAAGCAAAAATATTATTGGGATCATGTCCGTATTGCAAATACGGCATGAACAGCGTCTTCAAATCATAGAAATAGCCTCTGCGGCAACAAATAAAAACCCTTCCGGTTTTGCAGGAAACATAGGCAAGCAAAAAGGCAATCCCCACAAGTTTGTCGCTGTTCGGGACTGCCTTTTATTATTGGATGGTGCAGGAATTAATAATTACCATTTTCCTCTTTTCATGTGGGTTTCTATCTCTGCTTTGGATCTCTGCTTAATCACCCAGGATTCCTGTACGGCATTTTTAAACAGGGCAACGCAGGCGGGGTCAAGATCCAGTTCTATCCCCTCTTGTGCAAGTTCACGAATCCTGCCTGCAAGCGTAACGATCTCCATATGAATATCATTGGTCCTGTCCGATTTAAAAATCTTCTCCGCCTCTTCGGCAGTCAGCTCAACAAACTTGTCCTTGGGTGCTCCGCATTTTGGGCATGCGTCAGGAGCGTCTTCGCCTTGATAAACATACCCGCAGACACTGCATTTCCACAATTTTTTCATTACTCAGCCATCCTTTCATCTTATTCAATTTTATAAAATGATGCTTTATTTATACCCTAAACTAAGATTCATTAACAAGTAAAAAATTATTCCATGGTAACCTTCGCTGTAAGCGGCATGATTTGTATCCAGGTCTGTCCCCTGTTCAGTGTGATTGCATTACCGTTTTCATCGGTATATTTGGTCTGGGCGCGCCGGGATTCCTTGGACCACTTGATTCCGACCGCTTTTCCCCCTGTAATGAAATAGCCTTTGCCCGAACCGATTGTATTCATCTCCTGCCTACCCTGTTTATCACCTTTGATACTATAGTTGGGTGTAAATTGAATGATGATATTTTTCGCTTCAAGCTGTTTGCCGCTGACACGCTCCATCTGCGGCTTTCCTTTCCTTATGCGCTTGTAAAGCCCTGTTGAACTGTCGTATTCATATCCCGAGGTGTATGCTGAAGAATATCTCATGCTGATTTTTTCAGCCGGCTCGCCGTTAGCGGCGATGACATCCATTTCATTATACCGGAATGGAAATTTCGCATCCGTGGTGGTACTGTATTTCAATTTTTCTGCATAGGCCAGCAGCTTTTTCATGGAAGTATATGAATCCTGCCAGTTATTCCTGTCCTTCGTCAGGTCCCAGATCACATCGCTTCCTACGTACAAGCCGTTGATATTGTTAATTTTTAATTTCGGAATATCCGCCTGTGCCTTGGGGCTCCATCCAAAATGTACATATATGGCGTCATGCTCCATACTGTAATCCAGGAAATAATCCCTTGAGCTTCTGACCGGTCCGATCATTTCCGGGTCTGTTCCCCAGAATACAGGCATAAGCCGCGTTTCGCCGCCTTCCACAATAACCTCGTAAATAATCTGGGCCTTGTCCAGTCCTCCCTGCGGCAGGCTGCGCGTTCCTTCATTATCGATCATGACGGCTACCGGCCGCAGACCTTCCCTGGGTATCACGAAGCCATCGGCAGGTTCCGGCTGCAAATCAATGGCTGCCGGTGTTGTTTCAGCTGCGCTTGGTTCTGTTACCGCCGAGGTCACCTGCGTATTTTCAGACAGTGTCTCAGCCTTCTCCCCCTGACTGCAGGCTGCCAGTGTTGTGGCCAGCAGACATGCCGCCAGAAATAGTGTGACTCCTTTATACATCTGTATACCTCCCGTTGAGAAATGCGCATAAAGCCCGGTAAACTGCATTAACACGCATAAATTAAGATATCATTCCGGTTATATAATTCGATTGCCATGAATAAAATCCCTTTCGAAAAAGAATATTTTCTTTCTAAAGTTATTTACTGGACAAAAGGGTTAAAAGCTATATAATTATACTTAAAAGATTACAGGAGTATGAAAATGACACCCCTGGAAATTCAATTGGGCACACGGCTTGAACTGGAATTGCTGGACAATAGCGGTGAAAAAATGGGAAATGTTTATATAAGCCAGATGCTCGAGATTCAAAGCAGTAACTGCATAATCATTTCTGCACCGATATTTGAAGCAAGGTTGGTATACATTTCACTCGAGGCACAAATCCGTCTGACCTTTCTGCACTATAAATACGGTTTGCTCGGCTTTACGGCCAGGGTGACGGGCCGGGAATTCAGAGGCAATATTGCGGTACTTATCATTAAAGCGACAAGCGATCTGACCAATATCCAGAGAAGGACGCACTACAGGCTGGAATGCATTGCCGACGCATTGGTCCGCCGTGCGGAAAGTGGCATGGAAATCAGCGAAGCTCCGCAAATCAATGCTTGCGCGAAGAATATCAGCGGTTCAGGCATGTGCCTTGTGACGGAAACACCCCTTCCCGTCGGCACAGAGGTGGAGGTCGAATTGTCGCTGGCTGACGGAATTAAAGCCAGAGGCATAATCGTCAGAAGCACTGATTTTGAAATAAAGAAGGTCAAGTGCTATGAACTCGGCCTGCATTTTACCAATATGTCTCAAAAGGATCAGGACAAAATCATCAGATATATTTTTGAACAGCAGCGGATACTACTGAAAAAGGAACCCAAATAAAAAAGCCAAAGCCGTCTGACTTTGACTCTTTTGGAGCTCTGTTATTCTTCCGAACCGAATTCCTCTTCCATTCTGGCCTGAAATTCTTCGAATACTTCGTCCAGTTCATCTTCATCTTCTATGGTTACGAACGAATCTTCCCCTTCTTCATTGTGCTCCACCTTCAATATGATGACTTCCTCTTCTTCGTGTTCCTCTGCATCTTCCTCTTCCAGCGGTGCAAGCACAACATATTCGTTACCGTTCATTTCAATCGTGTCAATGTGTTCAAATTCCACTTCGTCTCCATTCTCATCAACAAGTATGACAATATCGTCTCTTTCGTCTTCCATAGCGCAGCCTCCTTATAAAATCATAAATATCGCCAAAGCGGATTCTCACCCGGTTGTCGATCGGGTCCTGATACATCCTCTCTATCACTAATAACTTACCCTTATTTTGCCCTGCTGTCAAGATATCCCTGCAATATTAATACTGCGGCGATTCTGTCTACGGAACCCTTTTTTTTCGAGGTCTTCATACCCACCTCATGCATCATGCGGTTTGCCGCCACGGTTGTAAGCCGCTCGTCCCACTTTATGATTTCAAGCCCCGTCAACTTAAAAAGCAGTTCGCCGAATTCCATCGCCTTTTCACCGCTAGGCCCGATCGTCCCGTTCATATTTCTGGGAAGTCCAAGTACAATTTTCTCCACCCCATATTGAACCACGAGCTGCCTAACCTGTTCTGCAGGACGCTCCATGGAGCCTCTCCAGTGGATTGTATCGAGTCCCTGCGCCGTCCAGCCCAACGGATCGCTCACAGCTATTCCAATTCTACTGTCTCCAAAATCGATGCCCATTATGCGCATACAAACCTCCGCATTGTTATTGCTTCTTTATTTATTTTCAACATATTTTGATTGCAAACTGAGGACAAACACTTCCACAGTAGCCGCACAAAACGCATTTTTCCGGGTCTGCCGCTGCTTTCCCTCCGTTTATGGACAAAGCATCCTGGCCGCACCTGGTTATGCATCTGCCGCAGGCTTCGCACCAATAATCGACGTGCAGGTGTTTTTTACGGGCGGCGGCGGATTCTCTGAGCCTGTCAGGAATATCAGCGCCTTCAAAACGGCAAATGTTCATCTCCACTTCTTCAATACTTTGCATACCGACAGCGATTGAATGTATATACGGCAGGCCGAGTACAAAA